>JBFWRO010000343.1:0-4186 GCA_050248865.1 Thermomicrobiales bacterium
TGACCGCTGTTCGGAGCGATCTGGGGTTACCCCCGACTCTCAGGCATTCGAAATGACAAAACTCGGGATGCGATCGATTCGGTTCAGTTCGTGAGCGGAGATGGTCTCCCCATTCGAGAAAATCCAGCCTGAGGCGTCCGGCCGGTCAGCCTGGAAAAAGCAATGTCCAGCGAAATGGAGAACGTCGTAGGGTCGCAGCATCAGATAGCGCAATGTTGTGGTTCTGGTGGCCTCTCGTGGGCCCAGGAGACGATCGACGACGACCTGGTTTCCTGTTCCCTGCCCCTGCGCGGCGCGGTTATATGCAGCAAAGACATCCGCCACCTCGAGACCCTCAGCTTCGGCACCGGCCAGGGGCATGTCTTCCGACGGGTCGGCGACGACCAGCACGCGAAGTGTCTTGCGAGGTGCGGCGGGCGGATCGGGAAGTGATGCGAACGGTGTCCGCAGTTGACGCGTGAATCCGCGACTTGTCCCCAGGAAGCGATCGCGCTGAAATTTGCGCGAGGTGCCCGCACCTGACAGGTTTCCGCCCGCCTGTATCGCGGCAAGCGACACAGTAGGATCGGGCTGGGCCACCATTTCCCAGTGAATCCTGGCGGTCGTGGCGTCGAGCATCATCACCACTGGCTCATTCGATTGCAGGTGGGTTCGCACTTCCGCCGGCATCAGGAGTCCCTGCAAAAAGACACCACGCTCAAGCTGAAGATCGGGATTCGATTCAGCGGCAAGTTCGTTGTTGGCGCTCATGACCAAGCCCGGATCGAGCGAAATTTCTCTTTCCGGAATTGCGGCTTCCGTGGTGATGGCGCCGAACCTGTAGACATTGCCAGTCATGCCGACGGTAATGCGGGTGGACGACTGAAGGTCTCCGCGGTCCACCTGCTGATCGGGCGACTCGTCGGCCCCCGCGGCCTTCTCTGCCTGCTCCGCCTCCTGAACGAGTTTCTGAAGGTGTTCGAGTCGCTCAGCGGTTATCAGCTTGAGGAGCGTCTCCTTGTCCGGTCCCAGATAGCTGACCGACAGCCCGTGCTCCTCCTCGATTTCAGGAATGGTTCGCTGCAGGGATTGCAACATCTGCAAGGCGTTCTCCGAACGACGCTGCACGAACGTGATGCGTCGTACTGAGGCGAATGGCATCTCTGGTTCTTCGGCGTCCTCCGCCACCCGGCCCTGCAGAAAGGGAAACAGAAGGTCCGCTGAGCGCGGATCCAGGGCCGTAGCCAGACCCCGCAGCCAGCAGGCGACAGCGATGTCCAGGTCGAGGTTACCCATGCCGGCGCCAATCAAAACCGTTGCCAGGTGACTCCGGCCCAACTGCGCCATCGTCCAGCACAGTTCGCGCGCCAGGACAGTCAGCTCCGGGGCGCCAAAGCGACCGGGCAAACCCATTCCCGCCAGCACAATGACTCTGTCATCCGGAGCGCGCGGATCGGGAATGATGAACGGTTGTCCGAGGTCGCCGCGGATCAGTCCTCGCTGCGCAAAGCGAGTCAAAATCCCCGGTTTGCCGGGATCGTTGCTGATGGCGTCATCGATGGCCCGCTCGGCGGCCTGGGGAAGTACCCCGGCATAGTGGCCGACTGCAACGGCATCGACGGGGAGATCCTCCTTCGGTTGAAAATCTTCGATATTCCCGACGATGAGATCGATCTCGAATCGCATCGTTGTGGGTTCCGGTTCCGCAATCGCGCTGCGAGTTGCCCGGACGCTGCGTGCCAGCACATCTCGGGTGATCAGATCGGCAAGCTCGCCTTCATCGGTGCTGATCAGTGGCGGCAGCTCCTCTGGCGTGCCGATCGCCACCGGCTCTGAGTTGCCACGCCAGCGGGCAAGCTCAGAAACGAAATCCGAATCAGGGGAGCGCCCCGCTCCGCCCCTCGCCCGGATTCTGTTGACGATCTCTTCGGCCCGTTTTTCGTCCGCCTGCATTTCCTGATCGAGGACAACCCTCGCCCGCAGACACTCCTCCTGCGTCCACGTCGACACGGGAACCTCTCTCGAAAGATCTGATGTCTCGCCCCGCTCGAGCAGTTCGTTCAGCGCGTGCAGGATCTGTTCGTTCGCCAGGAGATTGGCGTGTCCTTCTTCGATGAAGTAGGCCGGCACTTCCGAGTCGCCCGCTGTCAACCGTGTCAGCTCGTGCGTAATTCTGCCGTCGCCCAGGTTGGTGAGTACATACGAAGCATTGTCGGACAGAAGGTTCATGTCTTCGATGTCGGTCCACGTCGGCTGACCAGTCCCGGCGATGATGATCATGCGCTCGGGATCGACCACATCGTGGAGATCGCGGTGATGCTCGAGTGCCAGCCGCAGGAGACGGGATGACACATTCAAATCGGGATAGGTGCTCGATTCATACAATCGTGAAAAACGTTCGTAACCGGAGAGGAGAGGGGAGGGCATCATCTGCAAGAGTCCGGGAAACCCGTTCAGGACCTGCTGAAGCTGTAGCCGGGTATGAAAGATGTCGGCATGGTCCAGGATGCGGATGATTCCTTCCAGGCCAAAGATCGAACGAGGAACGTTGAACGATCCGTGGTTGGGGGCGCCAAGCATGACGAGCCTGCCGCCCCGGGCGCCTTTGCCTTCGGCGTCCCACATCTTCGCCCACCGGTCAGGGTGATTCCGGATGAATGTCCTGGCCACAAGTCCGCCCATGGAATGCGCCACCAGGTGGACCGGCTCATTCTGATCGAACCAGCGGCTCAGGTACGCATTGAGCTCGTCGGCGGCTTGATCGAGGTCTTTTCTCCAGTCGTAGGCAAACGCTCGGACATTCCAGTTGCCGGCGGCAAGCGCCAGTTGGGCCTCACCGTAATACCGTTGCATTACGCGGGTGGCCCGAACGGTGAAATGTTCACTGGCATCGTCGCGGCCGTCTTCGGTCAGCTTCAGTCGCTCCAGAGCGCCGAAAACAATACGCAGCGGCATGATCCAGAGTGTTTCGTCATTGCCGGAACGGTCCTGGGACACGAGTTCGCTGCCCATGACGCCAGGAAGAAGAATGACGTTTCCCCGCGCGCCGCTTGGGCCGCGAGTGAGACTTCGGCGTACGGCGTAGTTGCGCATGCGTTTGTAACGCCCGGAACCGAGGTAGAGTCGCAAAATGCGCTCTTCTTCGATCGTGGGTCGTGCCAGCAACAAGGCGAGTTCGTTGAGATTCGCCTCTTCGACGGCTGCGACAAATGCCCGCTCATCCATGTCTGACGTGCTCCTCTCGGCTTTTCCTGGGATCGCGGCAGGCGGCTCTTCCTGAGGAATGGAGCGAAGGTGCGTTCTGGCCGATCGCAATCTCTCCCGCGCTCAGGCCCCGGGGAGAGGTCCAGGCGGAGGCTGATCCGGGATCTCCGGAGCGGGTTTTGTCGCGGTCGGCAGGATTATCGACGATATCAATCCCAGAAAAAGGCTGACGACGCCAAGGAGAAAGCCGGCGAATGCGGCGTCGTACCAGGAAAACTCTGAGAATGGCGTGGCAGGCAGCGCAGCCGCCCAGAAAACGAACGCGATTGTCGCGGCCACGGATTCCCAGATAGGCCAGTCTCTCACTTCCCGGGGTATCGCGACTCCAGCGCTCCTGAGCTTGGCCAGAAAGACAAGCGCGTTGACTACAGGAGTGGCTATGACGCCTCCCGCGAAGATCCACCAGGCTTTGTCAAAGTCGGATGCACCTGCCGAATCCGTCGTCAGGAAAATGGCCGAACCAGCCACATACAAGGTGAGCACATCAGTGGGGATGTAGGTCGTGATGGCATTCATCGCCGCTGTGAACGCGTTGTCGCTGTCAGCGGCCTGGCTTCTCGCCGATCGCGCGCCGGGGGTGTGTTCTCGCGCCGCGGCTCGCTCTATCGCTGCGTTGGCCATCGATGTCGCGCTCATTGTGCCCCCTGGTCGTCAAAGTTCATTTCAGAGGTCGATTTTTTCGCAGTACGTCCCAGCCACCCAGCCGCGACCAGCGGCGCCAATCGTCTGAATCTCGTACCAGGGATGACCGTCTGTCGATGTGGGCCCACCGAGTACGATCGCGCGCGTGCCGATGGACAGTGCGCGCAGGATGGCAGCCGAGGTCCCCGCGTTGGCCCGCAGCTGCAACGGTCCATCCGCGACTGACACAACGTCCCCGGGGTCGAAGTTCATGTGCGTGTCGCCCTGGGCACTGCTGGCACGTGTCAGGATCGGCTCGGGG
>JBFWRO010000344.1:0-4169 GCA_050248865.1 Thermomicrobiales bacterium
CGACTTGTTCCACGAAGAGTGGGGCAGTGGCCGGGCGAATGGCACGGTGCTCGCTCCGGAGGAACTGGCTGACGGTACGGTCAAGGAAAGCACACGCAATGTCCTGACCTTCCCTGCCCGCTGATCCCCGTTCATTGGGCAGAGCTTGCCCTTATTGCCACGCTCCGAATTGGAGTTCGGAGCGTGGCCCTTCGACGTATGAAGCGTTTCACCGACTGAAATCGTGCCGATATCCGGCAGGGCGCCTGAAAGGCGGACGAGTGCACCGGCGGCGTGGGAAACGGATGTGACGATGATTGCTGACATTTCTCTGGTGGCGGCATTTGCCGCGGGGGTTTTCTCCTTTACTTCGCCGTGTGTGCTGCCCTTGATTCCCATCTATCTGGCTCATCTGGCGGGAGTATCGATCGGGGATCATGGCATCACATCGCGAGCTCGGGTCATGAGCAATGCGGGCGCCTACGTTCTCGGGTTCTCGGTCGTCTTCATTTTACTGGGTGCGTCGATTGGAACCTTAAGCACTTTGGTGACCGACGGGGATGTCTGGCTGGTGCGGATCGGTGGCGTCATGCTCGTGGTGATGGGATTGCATCTGCTGGATGTGATTCGCATACCGATGCTGGATCGAAACCGGCAATTCTCGATCAGTCCGAGAACCGGTTCTGCGGGCCGTCTCGCTTCGTCCTTCGGCATCGGAGCAGCGTTCGGGGCGGGCTGGACTCCCTGCGTCGGGCCGATTCTGGGAGCGATCCTGACGATGGCAGCAACCACTGGCAATGCCCGGAACGCGGCGCTCCTGCTTGCTGTCTACTCTGCTGGTTTCGCAATTCCATTCTTGCTGGCAGCGCTGGCGTTTGGCTCATCTCCGAGAGTCATTCGCTCGCTGACGCAGCGGCTTGGCCTGATAAGCAGTGTGAGCGGAGGCGTCATCCTCGCCGTCGGCGTGGTCCTGATCCTCGGCATATACAGCGACCTCTTCGCCTACCTCTCAGATTCCGCTCCCTGGCGACCATGGGAACCTGATGTCTAGTGTATGCATATGGAAGTACCGGCAATAGCTCTTCGGAGCGGGATCAGCGAAGCGATGGTGACGAGACATCGCGCTGAAAGCTGAGACGTTCCGATCGAATTTTCGGACGCACGCATTGCCCGGTCAGGTACAGTGGACGTCTGCCTGATTACGGCCATGCCCATCTCCTCATCTGAAACTGGGAGCGTTGACGCATTTCAGCAGGATGAGGATTTGACGAATACGGCTTCACACGCGGTTCTGTGGAAGGATTTCGATGACGATTCAGCGAATTTCAGGATCCCCGGCTGCTATGCCCTCTGACGCGGACTATGTGTTCCTCGAGCTGACACGCAGCATTTGCCCCGAGTGCCGAATGTCCATCGATGCGCATGTCGTAGCCCAGAACAACAATGTGTACCTGCGGAAGCGCTGTCCGGTGCACGGCAAGTTCGAGTCGCTCGTCTATGCCGACGCGGAGGCGTATGTTGCGGCGGCGAAACTGAACAAGCCTGGAACGATCCCGTTGAAGTTTCACGGCGAAATCCGGCACGGTTGCCCGCATGACTGCGGGCTTTGCCCCGACCACCAGCAGCATGCATGCGTGGGCATCATCGAGGTGAACAGCGCCTGCAATATGGCCTGCCCACTCTGTTTCGCCGATGCCCATGCTGGATTCAATCTGTCTCTCGACGATGTGGATGAGATCCTGGACGATTTCATTGCCGCGGAAGGCGAACCCCAGCTCGTTCAGTTTTCGGGAGGGGAGCCAACGATTCATCCACAGATCATCCAGATGATCGAGCTTGCCCAATCGAAGGGCATCCCGCACGTGATGATCAACACCAATGGACGCCGGATCGCGCGGGACGACCGATTTGTGGCTGAGCTCGCGAGGGTACGTCCGTCAATTTACTTTCAGTTCGACGGCTTCGACGAACGAACCTATCAGATCATCCGCGGCGAGCCAGACATCCTGCCGGAGAAGCTTTGCGCGCTCGACAGGCTTTCCGGGATCGATTGCGATGTTGTCCTCGTCCCGGCGATCGAGCGAGGGGTGAACGAGCATGAGGTCGGGCGGATCGTCGAGTTCGGACTTGACCACCCCGCTGTCCGGGGCATCAATTTTCAACCCGCCTTTCATGCAGGCCGTCACCATGATCATGACCCGATGCAAAGGATGACCATACCTGACGTTCTTCGACTGATCGAACAACAAACGCAGGGAACGTTTCTGGTTTCGGATTTTGTGCCTGTGCCATGTTGTTTCCCAACGTGCAATTTGGTGACCTATGCCTATGTGGACGGGGACACGGTGACGCCACTGACCCGGTTACTCGAGGTCGACGATTATCTCGACTACATCACGAATCGCGTCTATCCCGACATTGCGGGGGAGGTTCGCGATGCACTGGAAGGACTGTGGTCTTCATCGGCGATGCCTGGATCCGAACAGGCGGCCCATTCATTCGCGGTAACCTGCGCGGCCTGCGGACTTCCCGAGGGTCTGGATATTGGAAAGCTCGTCAACCGGATGTTCATGATCATGCTGCAGGACTTCATGGACCCGTGGACATTCAATCAGAAAAACGTGATGAAGTGCTGCAAGGAGTTTCTGTTGCCAGGTGGCGTGCAGGTACCTTTCTGCGCGTATAACTCAGTAGGCTACCGGGAACAGGCAAGACCTCAGCTGATCGCCCGAGACCGTGCCCGGTCCCGTGCGCGACGAGAGAATGTGATGTACGAACCCGAGCCGATCACCTTCGATTTCTCCCACCTGACGAACGGGAGCATCGGACGATGACGATCCGCTTGCAGCAGCTGCTGGACGAAGCCGGACCAGATGTCAAAGCATGCTGCACCGCGCTCTACGAGCACGAATGGGCTTCGTTACTGCTTGGGGAGAGTTTTCATCCGGGTGGCATCGCTCTGACTGAGCGACTTGGTCAGGTTTTGGAGTTGACTTCCACTGACAGCGTGCTGGATGTGGCATGCGGTCGCGGGAGAAGCACCATCCATCTCGCGACAGCAACCGGTTGCGAGATTACGGGCATCGACCTCAGCGCCAGCAACATCGGCATTGCCAAAGCGGCTGCCTCGTCGACCTGCGAAGGACATCGCATGCGGTTTTTGCAGGCCGATGCCGAAGCTCTTCCATTCGAGAACTCCAGTTTCGATGCGGTCATCTGCGAATGCGCGCTCTGCACCTTCCCCGACAAAAGGACGGCGGTTCAGGAGATTTTTCGCATTCTGAAGCCGGGTGGTCGATTCGGTCTGAGCGATGTCATTCGAGACGGGCCACTTCCCAAACAGCTCGACCATATTCTGGGCGTTGCGGCGTGTGTCGCCGACGCTAGGTCGGTGCGGGACTACAGCAGCATGCTTCTCGACGCAGGCTTCTCGGTTGAGTTGATCGAGCGTCACGATAGTGCCCTGCGCTCGATCGCCGGGCAAATTCATACTCGCCTGATCGGAGCGCAAGTTCTGATCAAGACGGGGCAGATCGAGGTTCCCAATTTCGATTTGACACAGGCGCGCCAGCTGCTCAGAGATGCGAGAGACGCGATAGCTGCTGGAACGCTCGGCTATGGCCTGTTTATCGCTATGAAGCCTCCTGTTCCAACGCGATCGACAGCGCGTTCAGGTTCATCATGACCGTCGATTCGGGCCATGACTTCGACGTCGTCGTCATCGGCGGTGGCACAGCAGGTATGACAGCCGCCCGAGAAATCGCACGCGGAGGCAAGCACGTCGCGCTCGTGGAGCAACGTCGCACGGGCGGGGAGTGCCTCCACACCGGATGTGTGCCGTCGAAGACGTTTCTGGCGACCGCCAAATTGCTGTACCGGATTGGTCATGCCGGCGATCTGGCGGTCGATGTTCCACAGGCTCACGTCGACTTCGATCGGCTGAAACAGCGCAAGGACGCAGTGATTGACCGTGTTGGCGCAATCGATACGGCCGAGGCGCTGGAAAGCGATGGGGTACGTGTCTTTTCCGGTACCGCGAAGTTTACCGGCTCGTTCTCACTCGACACCGGAAGCCAGGTCCTCACGGCCCGGCAGTTTGTTCTGGCCACCGGGTCAAGACCCGCCATCCCGCCAATAGAGGGATTGCACTCCGCTGGATATCTCACTCACGAGTCAATTCTCGATATCGA
>JBFWRO010000345.1:0-4155 GCA_050248865.1 Thermomicrobiales bacterium
GCCGCACAGGACCTCATTCTCAGCCAGGAATCGATCGAGGTCGAAGGGATGCGCCCGGTCGGCCTGTCCCCGGATGGTCAACTGCTGGCCGCGACGAACTTTTCCATGAAGTCGCTCTGTGTCTACGCGGTGGAACCTTTCGCTGAGCAGGTTTGCACCAGTCTGGAACCTTTGCAGGCCGGTCTGCGGATCGAAGACGTCGCCTGGTCGCCGGACAGTACCCGGCTGGTGATGTCGGAGCGCGCATTCGTCTACCTGCGCGATGGCGATCTCTGGGTCATGGATGCCCGCAGCGGCGACCTCGACAACATCACCGACGACGGATATGAGGGTGATTTCCCCCTCCGTTCCGAGCCCAACGGACAGACATTTTCGTTCGATGTTTCTCCCGCCTGGACGCCGGACGGGCAGTTCATCACGTACTCGCGCTCGCTCTGGGTTGACGGCGTTTTCACTGTCAACGACATCGTCACGATTCCGGCCGGCGGTGGCGAACCGAAGTCTCTGGTGACGATTGACGAAGAGCAGCCAGGAATTGCCTACCTGCGGATGCGATGGACTTCCGATGGCGCCGCGCTGTATTACACCCTCTCAGGCACCTCGATCGAGGATCCTCGCAACGGCATCTATCGCTATGACGCCGCCAGCGGATCGAGTGATATGGTGCTCGGCGGCAGCGCGACCACGGGCGGTCCTGCAGTCGTGGAAGTCAGCCCGGCGGGCGACTACTTGCTCGTCTGGTACCCCTATCTGGCGGGTTCATACGCCGGCACGGATCCGCTCTACTGGCTTCTCGATCCATCCAGCGGCGTTGTCCAGCCGCTGATCCCGCCGGAAGGAGCTGAGGGAGGCATCGGTTTCGTTGGTGCAGCCACATTTGCCCCCGACGGACGCTCGGTACTGCTTGGGACGAGGCTTACAGATCCGAATTTCCAGCTATGGGAGCTCGATCTGGCAAGCCATGACGCAACACTGCTGGTGGAGAGTCTGCCGGGAGTCATGGTCATGGAATACACGCTGCCGCCGACGTGGACATCGTCAGGCCGCATCTTTGTCTCCTCGAACATTGGGTCGGGCACGCTCCTGGAAGTCGCCCCGCGGAACACACCACAGATCGAAACGGCCGCCACTCCGGCTGCCGAAATCTCTCCCGACGCCCTGGTGCTGAAATCCGGAGACATGGTGACGGTCTCCTCGGAGGGTGTGCCTCTCTTTTCGGCGCCATCGGCGACATCGCAGGCGGTTCTTCTGGTCGGCGAGGGTGATCACCTGATCGTTCTGGGCCAGGCACAGGAGGGAGAGGGCGTGCTTTGGCTGCCCGTTCAGGACGAAGAAACCCGGACGATAGGGTTCGTCCGGGTTGAACTTCTGGAAGTGCTGTGAGCCACTCGTATCGTTTAGGTGTAGTTCAGCAGTTCGCTCGGCTGCGTGAGCCATTCCTCGACGATCGCCTGATGGGTGCCATCCGCCATGAGTGATGCGAGTGCCTCGTTGAAGAACGGAACGAGCTCACTCCCCTTTTCGAAGACTGCGCCCATGCCTTCGCCGGGATTGTTCGGCAGCACGCCCGCGATCACCAGGCCCTCGAACTGAATGCCGGTGATGAACTGGGCCGATTCGAGATCGGCTACGGTCGCGTCGACGGTCTCGTTGACAAGCTGCTGCAGGGCATCCGCCGTTGTATCCATCACCAGGGGATCGGACTCCGGCTGAATGTCGTCGATGATCACCTGATAGTAGGTCGTGCCAACCTGGGTGGCGAAGGAGAACTGGCTCAAATCGGCCAGCGTCTTCGCTTCCAGAACGGGAGAACCCTCGCGGGTGATGACCGTGAGAGGCGATTTGTAGTAGGGGTCGCTGAAATCGACCGCCTCCTTGCGTTCCTCCGTAATGCTGACTTCAGTCATGTAGAAGTCGAATGGCTTCTCACCGGGTGCATACGACGCGTTGAACGACGTGTAACCCCAGTCGACCTCGTCAGGAGCGAACCCCATGCGGGCCGCCAGCGCGGCGCCCAGCGCTCCCTCGAAACCTTGGCCGTTGGTCGGGTCATTGTCGATGAACCACGGTGGATAGAGGGGTTGATCGGCGTGAATCGTCAAACGGCCAGGATTCCTGAGCGGAAGGGTCGAAATGTCGAATAGCCCGGCAACCGGCGAGGCCGCTGGTGACGCCTGCGGCGTCGCATCCTGCGCCATGGCCGCGAGACGGGGCGTAGCGGTCAGTGCCGCGGCAACGGCGGCTGTCCGACCAATGAACTGACGGCGGTTGACCATAGAACTCTCCTTCACGCGTGGTTGACGATTCGACTTCCAAGACGATTCTGACAGGTCGCTGCTCGGGGTGCAATCGTGGGGCATTGCACGGCAACCGATGAGAGCGTCAGATCATGATCGAAATCTGCGGAAGATCCTGGTTCGCTGTTCCAGTGGCGCAAGTCTACGTTCAGCGCGTAGCTTGCGGGGGTCCGCCGAGCGTTACCATTCGTCAGTCTGTGTGCCGGAGAGTGGACCCTCCGGTGATTCACCATGGCAACAACGAGAGGCAAGCTGGATGGCAGCAATTCCACCACCGGTGGCGGCACTGAGTGACACCGAGATCGCGGAGATGCTTACGCAGCGGGCGCCGTGGCAGGATCCCGTCCTGGTGCGATCGGCGTTGATCGCGCTGATCAGCACCTTGCTTGTGTTCGGTGGAATCGGATGGCTGATCAGCGGCACCGAAGGCTGGGATGCAGTCCAGCGGTCGTTCTTCTCGTGGAAGCACTTCCGAGCATCCTTCCCCCAGATCTGGGACGGATTCAAGCTGAATATCAAAATCTTCATGATCGCCGAACCGATCATCCTGACAATCGGAATGCTGCTGGCGATCATTCGCTCCACGCGAAGCCCGGCCCTTTTCCCCCTGCGCGCGTTCGCCGTCGTCTACACCGATCTCTTTCGCGGCGCCCCGGCGTTGCTGGTGATTCTGACACTCGGATTTGGCGTACCCGCCTTGCGGATCTCGGCAGTTCCCAACACGCCTGTGTTCTGGGGAACGGTGGCCATCATCCTTAGTTCGTCGGCCTACCAGGCGGAGACATTCAGAGCGGGCATCGGCACCGTGCATGGCAGCCAGCGGGCCGCTGCCCGGGCTCTGGGGCTTTCCAGTACCCAGACGATGCAGTTCGTCGTCCTCCCGCAGGCGGTCAGACGCGTGATCCCTCCAACGTTGAGCGGATTTGTGGGACTGCAAAAAGAAACGGCGCTCATTTCTGTGCTTGGGCCTCTCGAAGCAACTCGCCAGGCCCAGATCTACGGCAGTCTGAACTTCAATTACACCAGCTATGTTGTGGCCGGCCTCCTCTTCATTTCGATCACCATTCCCCTGGCGCGGTTCACCGATTACCTTCTCCGCCGGAGTGACGAGCGGCGATCGATGGGCGGCGCGGTATGAGCGACCCGATCCTCAGCATCCGTGGACTCTATAAGGCCTACGACAAGAACCTGGTACTGCGCAACATCAACCTCGATGTCGCCGAGCACGAGGTGATTTGCCTGATCGGCGCTTCTGGATGCGGAAAGTCGACGCTGCTGCGCTGCATCAATCTGCTCGAGGACATCAACGCCGGGTTGATCATCCTCGCTGGGCAATCGATCTCCCACGACTCTGCCGACTTGAACCGTATCCGCCAGCGGGTTGGCATGGTTTTTCAGTCATTCAACCTCTTTCCCCATATGTCGGTCATCCAGAATGTCACGCTCGCGCCTCGTAAAGTCCTCGGTGTGAAGAAGAAACAGGCGGAGGAAGAAGGGCTTGCGCTGCTGGAGCGATTCGGTCTGGCCGATAAAGCGCTGGAGTATCCCGATCGCCTTTCGGGCGGTCAGCAGCAACGGGTGGCGATCATCCGTGCCCTGGCCCTGCACCCGGAAGTGCTCCTGCTCGACGAAGTAACCTCGGCGCTTGACCCGGAGATGGTTGGCGAGGTCCTGGAAATCATCGCCGAGCTGAAGTCCCTCGGCATGACGATGATGCTCGCGACCCACCAGATGGCGTTTGCCAGTCAGATCGCCGATCGGGTGGCATTCCTCGACGCTGGGGTGATTCTTGAGATCGGTCCGCCGGCAGAAATCTTTCACAACCCGCGCGAGGAGCGTACCCGTCAGTTCCTCGAGC
>JBFWRO010000346.1:0-4150 GCA_050248865.1 Thermomicrobiales bacterium
ACGCTGACCTCTTCCCTCTTGAGCCTGATTTATAAAGCGTGGATGGAAGGCAGGAATAGCGGTCAAACGCTGGGAAAGCAGGCGCTGGGAATTCGTGTTGTGCGGGCAGGAACCGGACAACCAATCACTATGGAGAGCGCGGTGATTCGCGCCGCATTCTGGGTCGTGCCCTTTGGGCTGGCTGGATCCAGCGGAGAATATGGAATTCTTGGAGTGATCGGCAGTATCTGGCTTGTCGCAGGACTGATCTCGCTCATTGCTTCGCCTGCGCGGCAGCGACTCGGAGACCGCGTGGCAAACACCGTGGTCGTGCGAGTGGGAGCAAACCAGGGCGCACCGACGCAGTTCGCGAGCCCGAGTCGGACGATGCCGGCTGCTTCGCCGCCATCCACAATCGGGACGACAGGAGCGCCAGAGGCATGGTTGACCTGCGGCTATTGTGGCAGTCGGTTTCCCCGGTCGCGTGCACGACCGGGAATCTGGCAAGGAGAGAGTGTGCTCTTCTGTCCGAACTGCGGTGGTCCGGTTCAGCGCGGTAACCCAAGATCCTGAGCCTCACGCTCTCAGTTGGTTGTCACACAACTGACACCTGTAGCGGCGTTTCGTTGCAAGAGTTGTTCGGCAAAGAGGCTATCTTTGAATAGATCGTATGTGGCCCGGCCATCAGGCCCGCCGCGCCACCACGCGCCCGGAGGTGCTCTATGACAGACAGCAGTTTCAGCGGAGGATTCAACCGGACGCTCGAAGCTCACGGTATCGACAACCCTGGTCGAATTTACTGGAATCTCCCTACTCCCCGCCTCTACGAGGAAGCGATTTTGCGCCGGGAAGGGAAGATAGCGCATCTTGGACCGCTGGTCGTCCGGACCGGTCATCACACGGGGCGTTCTCCGCTCGACAGATTTCTTGTCAAGGAGCCTTCGAGCGAGGACCGGGTCTGGTGGGGAGAGGTCAATCGTCCGATTTCGCAAGAGCACTACGGATTGCTCCGGCATCAGTTGCATGCCTACCTGCAGGGGCGCGATCTCTTCGTACAGGACTGCCTCGTCGGCGCAGATCCGAATTACCGAATGAGGATTCGAGTCATCACCCAGGCCGCATGGCACAGTCTCTTCGCCCATAACATGTTTATTCAGCCCGACACTGTGCCTGATGCATCGTTCGAGCCTGAATTCACCGTTATCCAGGCTCCAGGCTTTCACGCCACTCCGGAAATCGACGGCACGCGATCAGAAGTGTTCATCGTCCTGAACTTCAGTGAGAGAACCGTGCTGATCGGCGGCACCGAGTATGCGGGGGAAATCAAAAAGTCGATCTTCACGGTAATGAATTATTTGTTGCCACAGCGGAATGTTCTGTCGATGCACTGTTCGGCGAATATGAGCCATGATGGCGACGTCGCGATTTTCTTCGGGCTTTCCGGCACAGGGAAAACCACCCTCTCGGCCGATCCGAACCGGTTGTTGATCGGCGACGACGAGCATGGCTGGAGCGATGACGGTGTCTTCAACCTGGAAGGGGGTTGCTACGCGAAAGTCGTTCGTTTGAGTCCTACCGCCGAACCAGAGATCTACGAAACGACGCGCCGATTTGGCACGATTCTGGAGAATGTGGCAATCGATACGAACACGGGACGGATCGACCTGAACCACACCGTGCTGACGGAAAACACGCGCGCGGCCTACCCCATCAGCCATATTCCCAACGCCGTTGACACGGGGGTTGGCGGTCATCCGTCGAATATCATTATGTTGACGGCTGATGCTTTCGGGGTCATGCCGCCGATTGCCAAGTTGACGCCTGCCCAGGCGATGTACCACTTTCTCTCCGGCTACACGGCAAAGGTCGCGGGAACCGAACGCGGCGTTACCGAACCATCCGCGACCTTCAGCACCTGCTTCGGAGCGCCGTTCATGGCGCTGTCGCCGATCGTCTATGCACGGCTTCTTGGAGAGAGAATCGAGCGCCATTCGTCTCAAGTATGGATGGTCAATACCGGATGGACCGGAGGCCCTTACGGTCAGGGCGAGCGGATGCAGATTGCCTACACCCGAGCGATGATCGCCGCGGCGCTGAATGGTGAGCTGAAAAACGTTCCCACCCGCACCGATCCGGTTTTCGGACTGGAGGTTCCCATCAGCTGCCCGGATGTGCCAGACGAGGTACTCGATCCCCGAGGCACATGGACCGATCCGGATCGATATGACGCGCAGGCGGCTAACCTGGCGGGAATGTTCCGCGACAATTTCACCCAGTTCGCGTCTGAGGTCGATGCTTCCATTCAGGAGGCCGGGCCAAGAATCTGACCCTGACCTTGGGAGTCCCACACCGCGATGACCGATTTCCTGGCGGAAAATCCGCTTTTCCTGCTCTTTCTGGTTATCGCTGCCGGGTATCCGTTCGGGCGAATCGCAATCGCCGGTGCGCGATTCGGGGTGGCAACGACGCTCTTCGCCGGGCTCGCGATCGGAGCCCTGGATGAACGTCTGCGACTCCCCGCGATCATCTACGAACTCGGACTGGTCATCTTCGTCTATACGATTGGCCTGAGCAGCAGCCGAGGATTCGTGAGGTCGCTGAGGGAGCGCGGGCTGGCGGTAGCCGGCTGGACCGTGGCTGCCGTCTCAATTGGTATGGCGGCCGCTGCAGGTTTGAAGCGCGTATTCGACCTGGAAGCAACCGAGACCGCAGGGTTGCTGGCCGGGGGAATGACCAATACCCCCGCACTGGCAGGCGTGCTCGACTACCTGGGGGAGCGACATACCGGCGGCGCACTCGAGACGCTTCTGGCGGAGCCGGTGGTCGCCTATTCGATTACCTACCCGATGGCAGTGCTGGGCACCATCGGGGCTATCGTCGCATTCAACTGGCTATGGAAGATCGTCTACCGCGACGAAGCCGCACGGGCGCGTGACGCGGGGTTCGAGGGAGCCGGGAGCCAGCTTGTCTCTCGTACCGCTGAAGTAACTCAACCGCAGATAACTGGAAGAACCATCGCTGAAATTTCGGAGATTGTGGGTCACAACGTTCTCTTCGGGTGGCTTCTCCGGACCGGCACCTACAGTTTGACCACAGCTGCGACGACGCTCCAGGAGGGCGATCTGATTGCCCTCATCGGCGAAGAGTCCGACGTCAACGCTGCGATCGACGCGATTGGCATCGTGCGGGATGAGCGCCTGGACCTCAGCCGAGAAATGCTCGACCACCGGCGCATCTTTGTGAGCAATCCATCACTGACCGGCAAACGCTTGAGCGAGCTCGATCTGCCGAAACGGTTCGGCGCGATCATCACCCGTGTGCGCCGGGGAGACCTCGAGTTTCTTCCCTCCGCAGAGACGGTGCTGCAGCCGGGCGACCGCGTCCGCGTCGTGACGACCCGTGATCAGATCGATGCGGTGACGCGCTTCTTTGGCGATTCATACCGGGCGCTGAGCGAGGTTGACATTCTGACATTTAGCATGGGAATCGCATTGGGCCTGGGAGTGGGAGCAATTCCGATCCCGCTTCCCGGTGGATTGGAGTTCAAGCTTGGCATCGCTGGTGGCCCACTCGTGGTTGCATTGGTTTTGGGAGCACTGGAGCGCACGGGACGACTTTCATGGACAATCTCCTTCAATGCCAACCTGACACTCCGTCAGTTCGGACTCATTCTCTTTCTGGCAGGCATCGGCACGCGTTCCGGATTTGCTTTTCGCGAGACCATCGGCACGAGGCATGGACTGGCTCTGTTCGTCGCCGGGATCATGCTCACTGCGGTCGTCACGCTGGTCGCGCTGTGGTCGTCTCGTCGGTTACTGGGGATGCCAATGGGGGTGGCCATCGGCATGCTGGCGGGTTTGCAGACGCAGCCAGCAGTGCTCTCCTACGCGCAGGAGCAAAGCAGGGATGACCTGCCAACCAATGGCTATGCAATGGTCTTCCCGGTGGCGATGATTGCGAAGATCATCGCTGCCCAATTGCTGCTCGCATTGCTGATGTAACCGGCGAGCGACAGCTGCCAGGAGCCGAGGATCTCCCAAAACGAGTGCCGCGCGCTGTGGATGCAACCGGGTCTATGCCCTAGACGCCGTTCTCAAGAAGTCTTTCCAGTACGCACGCCAGTGGTCGATGTGATCGGTCGACTCGAGCTGGACATGTTGCACGCTGAGAC
>JBFWRO010000347.1:0-4143 GCA_050248865.1 Thermomicrobiales bacterium
GTCGTCGAACGGTCGGCGCTTCTACGGTCTGGATGCATAGGAAACTTCGTGATGACCACGCCGGCCGGCCACCTATCCCGCGACGAACTGAACGCCAGGATCGCTGACGGATCCATCGAGACGGTCATCAACGCCGTCTGCGACATGCAGGGCCGCCTGATGGGCAAACGGGTGTCGGGCTGGTACATGGCAGAGCATGCAATCGATACCGGCACCCACTTCTGCTCCTATCTCCTCGGCAACGACATGGAAATGAACACGCCGGACGGCTTTCCACTCATGAGCTGGGACTCTGGATATGGCGATTATGTCGCCAAACCCGACTGGCAAACCCTCCGGATTCTCCCCTGGCTGAAGAAAACGGCGCTTGTCCTGGCCGATGCGGTGGAGGAAGAATCGGGCGAGCAGGTTCCCGTGGCGCCACGAACGATCTTGCGCCGGCAAATCGAGAAGGCCCGCCTCCTTGGATTCGAGCCAATGATGGCCATGGAACTCGAGTACTACCTTTTCGACAGCAGCTTCGACGATGCCCGACTCCATGGCTATGTTGGCGCCAGGCGCGCAGGCTGGTACTCCGAGGACTATCACATTCTGCAGGGAACCCGGAATGAGGACGTGCATGGCAGCATCCGGTCGATGCTCACCGCGGCCGGCGTGCCGATCGAAGGATCGAAAGGCGAGGACGGCGCGGGTCAGCACGAAGTCAACATCCATTTTTCTGACGCGCTGGAAGCCGCCGATCGAGCGGTCCTGCTCAAACACGGCGCCAAGGAAATCGCCATGCAGGCGGGCCGGGCACTGACCTTCATGCCCAAGCTCCATCAGGACTGGACTGGCTCGAGCGGACACATTCATATCAGTCTCTGGGACCGGGATGGCACACGTAATGCCTTTACCACCGGTGGGCATGGGATGTCGGAGACGATGCGCTGGTTCCTCGGCGGGCTGCTGACCTATACACGAGAGCTTTCCCTGTTCTTCGCGCCCTCCGTCAACTCGTACAAACGCTTTGCCGCCGCCAGCTGGGCTCCGGTCAACATCGTGTGGGGGCGCGACAACCGAACGGTCGGCTATCGCATCGTCGGCTCGAACAATGCGTTGCGCATCGAATGCCGCTTCCCGGGTGGCGACGCCAACCCCTATCTCGCGGCCTCGTTCCTTCTGGCAGCAGGGCTTGCGGGAATCGAGGAGCAAATCGACCCCGCTCCTCCATGCACCGGCAACAGCTATTTGGCCACTGACTGCCAGCGGGTCCCTCGCGCCCTTTACGAGGCCATCGAAGCATGGCGTCACAGTGAGCTCGCCCCGCTCGCCTTCGGCGAAATCGTCGCTGAGCACTATCTCAACGCCGCAATTGTCGAACAGCATGCGTTCGACCGGGCCGTCACCGACTGGGAGCTGAATCGCTATTTCGAACGCGGGTAATTACATCACCGATTCTGTGCCTCCTGCACAAAGTGGCGGGAGGCGACTGTGCGGTTTGCCCTTCGCAGAGACCGGTGGATTGGCCGACAATCAGGTGTTGTAGTTCGACTCCACCGAACATCGCAGGACTGACGGGGGTCTCCTGATGGTCGCCAAGGCGGCAACCGCTAATCCACCAAGCACCAGTCAATCAACAGGGCCCTTCTCCATACGTGATGCCCACGGCAACCTCGACCACCATCGAGCCCCGTTGCTGGAGGCCATCAGTTCCTACCAGCAACGCAATATGCTTCCGTTTTCCACTCCCGGTCACAAGCTTGGTACGGGACTGGATCCCGAGCTGGTCGCACTCTATGGCGCGCGAACCTTCCTGGCCGATATCCCGGTGAGTGGCGGCGCCGACAGCATCCATTTCAATTGGGAAACTTGGCGACTGGCCGAAGAACTGGGCGCCGACGCCTGGGGCGCCGACCGCACGTTCTACCTGGTCAACGGGTCCTCGACAGGCAATTTGGCGACTTTGCTGGCAACGATCAAACCGGATGATGAAGTCATCGTCGCCCGCGATGTTCACAAAAGTCTGCTTGTCGCACTCATTCACTCGGGCGCCCGGCCCATCTACGTCGCTCCGCGGTTGCATCCCGAGCTCAATATCGGCATCGGCATCCAGCCTGCCGACATTGCGGCGGCACTCGCGCGGCATCCCGAAGCGCGAATGGTCATTGTGGTCAGCCCTTCGTATTGCGGAGTGTCATCAGATCTGCCCGCCATTGCTCGAATCGCGCACGAACGCGGAGTGCCGCTCTATGTCGACGAGGCCTGGGGGCCGCATTTTCATTTTCACCCCGATCTGCCGCCGTCAGCGATGTCCTCCGGTGCGGATGCCGCTGTCGCCAGCACCCACAAAGTGCTCGGCGCCTTCACCCAGTCGGCCGTTTTGCATGTGCAGGGCGCACGGATAGACGCCAACCGCGTGAGTGCGGCGGTTGGCCTCTCCCAGACCACTAGCCCAGCCGCATTCATCCTCGCCACAATCGACGCCTGCCGCCGGCAGATGGTGCTGTATGGAGAGGATCTCCTTTCACGTACGATCGATCTGGCGACACAGGCGCGAACGCGCCTGCGGAATATTCCCGGCATCGGCGTGCTGGACGGCGATAGCCTCGGGATTAGCGACTACGATCTGACAAAGCTGGTCATCGATGTCCACGGCCTCGGATTGACCGGATTTCAGGTCGAAACGATGCTCCGCGAAGATTTTCAGATCAATCCTGAGTCAAGTGACACCAGTGGAGTCATTTGCCTGATCACCATCGGCGATACGCAGGAAAGCATTTCACGACTCGTCGACGCATTCGAGGCAATGTCCGGGACATATGGCCGCGTGTCGTCGTCGAATGGGCATGCCGGCACCGCACTGCGTTCGTCCGGCGCGGTCATCGCGCCCGGCATCCAGGCCATGTCGCCGCGAGAGGCGTTTTTTGCCAGGTCGCGGGCAATTCCGTTGCGAGAATCGATTGGCGAGATTTCCGCCGAGCTGGTCATCCCCTACCCGCCCGGTATCCCGGTGTTCACCCCTGGCGACGTGATTACGGCCGAGAAGCTCGACTATTTGATCGCCGGCTCCCAACAGGGAATGTATATCTCAGGCGCCGCCGATCATTATCTGGAAACGATCAGCGTCGTCGACGTGCCTCAAAGTCCGTGGATGCCGCGACCCTTCTATCCCAGCAGCCATCAATCAGCGAGCACCGGCCCGACAGACGACGCTTCGTAATCAGAAGGTCACAGGTCGTTGGCCGGTTGTGTTCCCACCACTGAAGTTTTCCCGGGACGCACGGCATTTCGCAATATGCGGCCTGATTATCCGCGAGTTACAGATCGCTCAGGCCTTCGAGCCTTCTCGCGGCCTCATCGAGTGTTTCATGCGACTTGGCAAAGCAAAATCGGGCAAGAACCGGGGCTGTGGCAGGACGCTGATAGAACGCAGAAGGTGGAATCGCGGCGACTCCCCGCGTTTCGATCAGCCACCGGCAAAACGCAACATCGGTGTCGAAGCCAAATCGCGAAACATCCGCAATCAGAAAGTAACTGCCACCGATCGCCATTGGCTCCAGACCGGCCCCTTGCAGGGCCAATGTCAGGCTCCGCCGCCTCTCGTCGTAATCATCTCGCAACTGGTCGTAGTAGCCATTGGATCGCGCGGCCGTCAGCGCCTCCGCCATTGCGATCTGGAAGGGCGTCGATGTGGAAAAGGTGATGAACTGGTGGACCGATCGCAACCCCGCGCTCAACACCGGGGGAGCAATGGCATAGCCAATCTTCCAGCCTGTCAGGCTAAACGTTTTGCCCGTCGAGCCAATGGTCACCGTCCGCTCCCACATTCCCGGCAATGACGCCAGCGGCACATGCACTGCAGGATCGAAAAGGATCCGGTCGTACACCTCATCCGTGATGACCAGCAGATCGTGTTCCTGAGACAGCCCGGCGATTTCGTCGAGATCATCTCTGCCAAAGACCTTGCCCGTCGGGTTATGCGGCGTATTGAGGAGAATAGCCCTCGTGCGCGGGGTAATGGCCGCCTGCAAGTCCGTCATCCTGAAATCCCACGTAGGGGGATGAAGTCTGACCGGGACGAACGTGGCCCCGGCCAGAGCCGCCGCGGCAGGATAGGAGTCGTAAAAGGGCTCGAACGCAATGATCTCATCTCCGGGACCG
>JBFWRO010000348.1:0-4138 GCA_050248865.1 Thermomicrobiales bacterium
GAACATCGAGACCGGGCCGCATACCATCGAAATTCAGCAGGCGGTGTCCAACGAGTTCGCGCAGCGGGCCAGGCTGGCCGTCTTCGTGGACCCGGCCCGTCGGCGTGCGATACGCCGTCCTGGGTCCGAAGACGAGTGCGGTGTCCTCCGCATACCGTGCGAGGTGAGTCGCCCGCTCACGTCCCATCAGCTGGATCGCCGGGCTAATGATCACGTGATACCCGGAGAGGTCATGGTCCGGATGGCGAATGTCGACGTCCACCCCAAGCGAGCGCAGCGCACTGTAGAAAAGCATCATCTGGCGAATATAGGTTGCGTCCTGGCTATTTGGCTGCGCATCGTAAATCCACTGCGATTCGTAGTCGTGGAGAACGGCGACGCGAGCAGGGACTTCGGCATTGGCCTGCCCCATCAGCTCCAGGCGGCTGACTTCCCGGCCTCCCCGATCGAGAGACTCGTCGTGCCGAAGCAGGCCGGAGTGCATCAGTTCCTGAGCGATTGTCGCCGCACGCCAGCGAAAATAGGAGACGCAACTCGCCCCATGCGCGTAGGCCTGTACCGTCCAAAGCGCTACCGCGCCGTCGGCCGGCAGGCAATTCGACGGCGCCCAGTTGACCTGCCCAGCCCCCTGTTCCATGACCCAGAAGGCGCGATTTCCCTTCAACCCGCGGTAAAGATCGTGATTCCAGGAAATCAGGTCAGGGTGACCCGTGCGCGCCCACCGCACCTTCTCTTCGGGAGGAAGATCCGCCCGATCGACTTGTCCCAGCGGATAAGAGTCCCAGGATGCGAAATCGAGAACCTCGCAATTGGCATAATGGTCGAACTCGAGAAAGTGAAACATGTAGTTGTGGGTGATCCAGCGACCGGGGGAGAGTTCCCGGATGATCTCGACCTGCTCCATCTGGAAGTCGCGGACCATGTCGCTGGCGAAGCGCGCGTAGTCCAGCACGTGGGATGGGTTGGGTTCGGCGACGGTGTTGATCGGCGGGTCGATTTGATCCCAGTCGGTATATTCCTGGCTCCAGAAAACGTTTCCCCAGGCATCGTTCAGTTGGTGAGGTGTCCCGTAGCGACGCTCGAGCCAGGCGCGAAAGGCAATCGCGCTCGCGCCGCCGTAGGATCGTGTGGTGCTGTGGCATCCCCACTCGTTGTCGGTTTGCCAGCCCTCGACGGCCGGGTGCTGGCCATAACGTTCGGCGTAAGCCCGGGTGATGCGTCGAGAATGTTCACGGTAAACAGGGCTGGCGTGGTCGTAGTGCTTCCGAGAGCCGAAATTGCGCACGATGCCGCCCCGTCCGACCGGCAGAATCTCTGGATGTTTGCGGATAAGCCAGGCGGGGGGCGTTGCCGTCGGCGTGCACATCACGACCTTCAAGCCCGCTGTCGCCAGCGCTTCCACGGCGTCGTCGAGCCAGCCCCACTCGAACTCACCCTCACGGGGTTCGACTTTCGACCAGGCGAACTCGGCGAGGCGGACATAGGTCAGCCCCAGTTTGCGCTGTCGTTCCGGGTAGTGCTTCCACTGCTCCCAGGGAACGTGCTCCGGGTAATCACAAACTCCCAGGGAAAACGTCTGCGGAATTGGCGGAAGCGATAGCGCCATGTGATCTCCCTCGGTCCTAATTTTGACATCCTTGCAGCATTGGCCACGCTCGAGTTCACCTGGATCTACAATGACTTCTTCTGGGCGGTCGTGCTGGAACAACAGGGCGCTGATCGTCCCATCACGTCGTCGCTGGCGAATCTCGGCGGTGAGTTCTACACCGACGACAACTTGATCGCGGCGGCGTCGATGTTCGTCGCTTTGCCGACCCTGATCGTCTTCTTTGCCCTGCAGCGTTACTTCATTGCCGGTCTCACCGTCGGCGCCGAGAAGGGGTGATTGGTTCGAATAGGCCCGATCACACGCGGCTAGTGCCGGGAAGTCCGCGCCCGCAGCCACTCCACCAATTCACCGGTCGCGACTCCCCGGTCACGACCCGGATCGGCCAGAGATTCGATCTGTTTGGCAAGCTCGATCGAGTCACCGCTGAAATGCATGCCATTGATCCGCAGGAAGACATCGAGTGCGCCGAATGCAGCGCGCTTGTTGCCATCGGCGAACGGCTGATTCTGCGAGATGCCGACCGCCATGAGTACTGCCTGGCGGATAAGATGGGCGCCTTCGTCGTGGGCGGCCGCCTGGGCCCTCATCAGCGCCGACTCCAACAGTCCCTCATCCCGAAGACCTTCGGGCGCATACCCCGTGCGCTGCATAATTTCGTCGTGGATCACGATGACTTCAGCCACCGTCAGATACTGCGTCATCGCTAGCGATCGGCCAGGTATTGGTAGCCCTCAGCGTTGCGCTCCCAACTCGACTCGAACGCGTCACGAATCTCTTTTCGCAGAACCGGGCGCTCTTCGAGCGGAGTCAGCTGGACGGCAAATCGCTGTCCTGTTTTCCAGCCATGTCGCTCGACTTCTTCCTTGGGGATCGTGACGACATAACTATTTCCGGCTTTGCGAAGTTGTTGTTGAATCATGATCGGAGTCAATCCTTAAGAATACAAGAACTACTGTGAATACAGTGTATACGATCTCAAGCCTCAGGGCTTTTCCAGTGGAGTTTCCCGATTTGCAGAAAATCCCTCATAGGCGAAAGGCCCATTGGCCTGTCGACCGTCGACTACGTACCCGCTGCCGAACGCCGTCGGACTGTGCAAGTGTGGCTTGAAGGTTCATGACGTGTTGAATGGTTGTTGTCCAGCAGGCGACGTCTGTGCATTTCCAGCTGCGTGAAATTCGAGGAATGCATTTCAGGTCGGAAAGGAGATGCCGGACTTTGTCCTGATCCATGGCGCGTCCGTCGGCGGATGGACGTGCCGCTGGAGGGCGCATCGTCTCCATGCGGGCCCCGTTCGATCCTCGATGACTTGTTGGGTGAAATGTCCGGCGGCAGGTCGCGCGGATTCGCAACGTGGCAAAGTGGAAATACGTGGAAGTTGCCGAACGCCATGCCACTCCATTTTCGCGTCGAGTCGTGGCGATAGGCTTCTCGATACGATCCAGGCACAAATGCAGCGTTGCACCGCGTCACCCATCCGCGGCGCTCACATGAGTGTTGGAGGTCAGCATGCCCTTTGTCACAAACGACAGCGTCAGAACTCGATATGAAACAGAAGGCAACGGGTCGCCTCTCGTGCTTCACATTGGCTTCCTGGGAAGCCTTGAGGATTGGAGTAGAGAGGACGCCCCATATGTGTAGTCACTTTGTGATACGCACCAACTCGTCCTTGTCGATCCTCGAGGGCAGGGAAAAAGCGATACGCCAGGTTTGAGCGATCTGTACGCCCCCGAAGCGCGCGCCCGCGACGTGATTGCCGTACTGGATGATCTCGGGATCGAAAAAGCCCACTTCTGGGGTTACTCGATGGGTGGGCAAGTGGGGTTGATGTTTGGGGGCTCGGCACGGTGACAGGCTGCGTTCGCTGATCGTCGGGGGAGCAAGCCCGTTCGGAAAACGAAAGGATCCCAGATCGAGTCCACTCTACATCTGGCTCGAGCGCGCCATGAAAGCATTTGTTGCGGAGTGGGAACAGACGATCGGTCCGGTTCCCAACGGAGCGCGGGAGCGCTGGCTTGCGGGAGATGCCGTGGCGTTGCGCGCTGCGCTACTCGCTCCGGACCGGTCCGAGGAGATCATCGAATCACTTGGATCGATACACGTTCCAACGCTTTTGTATGCCGGGACCGATGACGAACCACAATTTGCGAGGCAGACCGCTGAACGGATGCCAAATGCAAGGTTTGTGCCTCTGGAAGGACTCGATCACGCCCACGGATTCAGAAGGAGCGATCTGGTCCTCCCGCATGTGACCACATTCCTGGCGGACGTAGACCACGGGTTGCTGCATATCGCAACGCCTCGTCAAGGCCCACGTGCTGAAGCAGGGGGTGACCACATACGCTCGGCATAGCAAGGTCTCGCGGGGAGTTCAGGATTGCCCTCCTGTTCGCCGTGGTTCAGTCGCTGCCTGTGTGCTCAGATTTCGGTCTCAGTGGACCGAGCATTTCAGCTTCGATGGCCTCATTGCTTTCCCCAATCACCGGAGACCCGCGGTCGGTGGACAGCAGGGCGCCATCGATACGAATG
>JBFWRO010000349.1:0-4126 GCA_050248865.1 Thermomicrobiales bacterium
CGTGGCAATACGTGGATCGACGGTCTGCACGGTCCCATCTGCGTGCACGATCATGTAGCCGTAAGGTCCGGAACTACCCTCCATCCAAACACCGACAGCAGCGTGCCCGAAGTAATCTGACGACGTAGTCTGGGTACTCTGCGCAATACCTAACGCTGGTCCACTCATGGTCAGGACCAGCAGCGCGATAAGGAATTTCCGGCGATTCATTGCGGCCCTCCTCTCGAAAACGGCAGGATGTGGGAGAACACAGCGTTCGGTGGCACTCTGCCACACGTAGCATCAGGCTCGACGCGTCAGAATCAAACCTCACTCACGTGAATTTCGCCAAAAAACCGTAACAATCCATCATCTTCGGCCGTTTTTTCGGACTTTCAGCACCCGAGTGCGATTCTCCGCGAACTCCAATTCTCGCCCGACTACAATGACGCCATGAACGCTCACGCCTCTCGCTATGCCATTCGCGGAAAGCTGGCCCGTGGCGGTTCACTGTCACCCGGCGCGGTCATCGTCGAGGGAGCGCGCATCGCTGAGGTGCTGGAGGAGCCGCGGGAAGGGAACCTGCCGGAGTCTGTGACCGAGGCGGCGATCGTTGCGCCCGGGTTCATCGATCTGCAGGTGAATGGCGCCTATGGCGTCGAGGTGGACGAGCATCCCGAGCATTACCGGTCGATCTCCGCCCGGCTGCCAGAAACAGGGGTGACGTCATGGTTGCCGACGGTCATTTCCTCGCCGCCGGAGCACTATCCTCGCGTGCTGCGGGCGTTCAGCGCGGTGATGGCGCCGCGGGGAGCGGAGCCGCTCGGATTTCACTTCGAGGGGCCGTACCTCTCCGCGGCGAAAGCGGGAGCGCATCCTCCCGAAGCGATCGGCGGGGCGCCTGATTCGCTGATTTCGATTTTCAGTGGAAGCGCGTCTGTGCGACTGGTGACGCTGGCGCCGGAGCGGGCGGGCGGTCTGGAACGGATTCGCGCGCTGAAGCAGGCGGGCAAACTGGTCAGCCTGGGACACACGAATGCGACATACGAACAGTTTCGCAAGGGCATCGATGCCGGGGCACGCAAGGCCACGCATCTGTACAGCGCTATGTCCGGTCTGCATCATCGCGCACCGGGGGCGGTCGGGGCGATTCTGGTCGACGACCGGGTGACCGCAGGGATGATCGCCGACGGGGTGCATGCTCACCCAGCGGCGGTGGAGCTGGCGTATCGCATGAAGGGGTCGGACGGGATGGTCCTGATTACCGATCAGATGTCGGGAGCCGGCATGCCACCCGGCCGTTACCCGCTGGGGAACCAGGAGGTCATCTGTGACGGCGTTTCGGCCAAATTTGCGAATGGGACACTGGCTGGTTCGCTGCTGACCATGGATGAGGCGATCCGCAACATGGTGGGCTGGAGTGTCTGCAATGCCGGGGAGGCGATCCGGATGGCGACGGAGGTTCCGGCCGGGTTGCTGGGTTTGACTGATCGAGGTTCTCTGCAATCAGGTATGCGGGCCGATCTGGTGCTGCTCGATTCGATGTTGCAGGTGACGCGGACGATTGTTGGTGGGGGAGAGGCCTGGCGGCGATAGGTCGTGGGTCGCAGGTCGCAGGTCGCAGATCGCAGGGCGCAGGGCGCAGGGCGCAGGGCGAAGATCGTAAGCCGTGGGCCGTGGGCCGTATATCGTGGGTCGGGGCGGGGAGGGCGCGAGTGCCGCCCGGGAATGAATTCCCGGTCTGCGTGCAGACGGAGGACCTGCTGATGCTTGTCGAGGCGGGTGCGTTGGTGGGGCGCGGCGAGCTGGAGCGGTTCCGGTGTTCGCGAGAAAGGGCACCCACGAGGGGTGCCCGTACGGGCAGGGCTCGTCACTGCTCCTGCGGGACGTTCAGCTTTTGCAGGGTCATGTGCATTCAACCGCTCTCCAGGCCGGGGAGACGCTCATGCAAGCGAGTCGAGGTCGTGCTCGGTCAGTGCTCGCACCTCGATCGCGTCAATGCGGGCCGGGGGCATTTTTGTGACGAGCTCGATCGCTTCGGCTTCGTTCGCTGCCTCGATGAGATAGAAACCGCCGACTTGTTCCCTGGTTTCCACGAAGGGACCATCGGTCACCAGCGTTTGGTGCGCTCGCACTTTGACGGTCGTGGCGGAGTCCGCCGACTCAAGCGGACCCGAGAGGATGTACTGTCCGTTGCGGCGCAGCTCATCACGATAGGCCAGCGTGTCGCGGATTATCTCGGTCATTTCGCTGTCAGACACCTGTTCACGTTGGGATGGATCGGTATAGACGAGGCACAGGAATTTCACAGCATCCTCCGTTCGCGTCGGACCGTGTTGACCAATCGGTGGGCGATTGCCGACGATCTGGTCGACCAGTCGTTGCTAAAGGTAGCCTATCGACCTCAGGTGCAGGCTCGCATCGGGAGTTCCGGAGGTTATGTCTGAACTCACGACTGACGTTATCGAATCGGCCCGGAGCCGGGCAGGTTTCATCGAAGACCTGACTTCGAAGCTCGTGGCGATTCCGACGGAGAATCCGCCGGGAAACTGCTATGCGGAGAGCGCTGCTTTGCTGACCGCGACGCTATCTGAGCTGGGATGGGCGCCACGGGTGATCGAGGCGCCGGGGGAGCATTCCGGCTCGCGGCGGTCGATCATTCTGGCGGGGCCAGAGGACGAGCAGCCGGTGCTGACGTTTCACGGACATTACGACGTCGTGCCTGCCGACCATGCCGACCAGTTCGCGCCGCGCCGGGAAGGCAGGCGGCTGATCGGCCGGGGCACGGCCGATATGAAGGGCGGCGTTGCGGCGATGATCCATGCGGCGGCGGCGGTGCGGGAGGTCGCGCCGCACGCCGGGAATCGCATCGCCCTGGTTCTGGTGCCTGACGAGGAAACCGGCGGGCTTCTGGGTTCGGGGTATCTGCAGAAGCGGGAACTCCTGGGCCGCAATTCGATGGGGATGCTGACGCCGGAGCCCACCTCGGGGGTGATCTGGCATGCCTGCCGGGGCGCGTTCACCCTCCAGGTGACGATCCATGGACGGCATGCGCACGTCGGCCATCACTATGAGGGGATCAATGCGTTCGAGCAGATGGTCCGCCTTGCCAATGATCTGGCGGAACTGAAACAGAGCATCGAGACGCGCGAAACGCGTTTTTCGCTCGATTCAGAACCTGATCCCGCGCTCGCGCGGAAATCGATTCTGATGATGGGCGGGACCGTGGAGGGTGGCACATCGTTCAATGCTGCCCCCAGCCGGATGTCCTTCACGATCGAACGGCGCTTCAATCCGGAGGAGGACCGGGACATCGAGCGAGAACGGCTCCTTTCACTGCTGGAGCTGCACCGGTCGGAAGGCGTCGATCTGACGATTGAGGTGCTGCAGGATGCGCCGGCGGCGGCAGCGCCGGTCGATGATCCGCTGGCGCGGGCGGTAATCGAATCGACAGAGACGGTGCTGGGTGAGCGGCCGCGCCTGGAACTGTGTCCGGGACTGCTGGAGATCCGCTGGTACGCGCAGCAAGGGGTGCCAGCGTATGCGTTTGGGCCGGGTCTGCTGTCGGTTTCTCATGGGCCGGACGAGTACGTCGATCTCGATGCGCTGAGCGATTACGCGGCGATCTATGCGCTGACGGCGTTTCAGCGATTGACCAGCGTCACCTGACTCCCACAGGCCGTTTTCCCGCGCAACACGTCCGGAAATGCGCCGGATTCTGCATTCCTGCCCCGCTCCGGTTCGCTCGCGATTGCGCAATGCTCGTCGCCGGGGTATGCTACTTGCCTCCCTCCGCCCGTTATGTGCACTTGCGTTTCCGCCAGACACAGAAGGGGGATTCATTATGCCCAATCCAACGGTCGTACTCGACGGCGCCGTCGTTGCCGACATGCCTCCCGCGCTGGAGGTGATCGTCCGTCATCTCTGCGAAAGCGATTGCCATGCGTATGGCGATCTCGTGGAATGGTGTGAAAGCCGCAACGACTGCATCGTGGCGGTGGTTTGTCCGACGTGCAACACCCGCTTTCTCATCGATGACGACGATCTCGTGGTGCTTCAACGCTGGACGGAATCGAACGGATTTACATTCGGCTGCGGCGTTGCACTGACCTCGTAACCCGTACGTCATCTGACACTGGCATCATCC
>JBFWRO010000350.1:0-4100 GCA_050248865.1 Thermomicrobiales bacterium
CGACGACATTGTCGAAGAGGTAGCGGTTGCGCTGATCGTCCAGCTTGCCGAACCGCAGCGAATTCAGCAGAGCGATCGGGCGGGCTCCCATCGTGAAGATATCGCGGACGATGCCCCCAACCCCCGTAGCCGCGCCTTCGTAAGGTTCGACCGCGCTGGGATGGTTGTGTGATTCGACCTTGAAGACAACGGCCAGACCGTCACCAATATCTACGGCGCCGGCATTCTCTCCGGGTCCCTGCAAAACCTGGGGTCCTTCAGTAGGCAGCCGGGGGAAGAGCGGCCGTGTGTGCTTGTAGCCGCAGTGTTCACTCCACATGGAGCCGAACATGCCAAGTTCGACCGGTGTCGGCTCGCGGCCGAGCAACTGGACGATGAGCGCGTATTCATCGTCGCTCAAGGCGACTTCACGCCATGCCCCTGGCGCGATCGATGGCGCGGAAAGGTCATGCATGGCTATGCTGGCACCTGCAATACATCGAGGACTGACCGAATAATGGAAAGGCCGTCGTCTCCCCCGATCAGGTCGCTGGTGGCGCGTTCCGGGTGGGGCATGAGGCCGACTACGTTGCCTGCTTCGTTCGCGATTCCGGCAATGGCCCGACGCGACCCGTTCGGGTTCGCGTTGTCGAGCACTGCTCCCGAAGGGTCGCAATACCGAAAGATCACGCGACCGTTCGATTCGAGCATCTGAATAGTCTGGTCATCGGCAAAATACGATCCATCGCCATGAGCAATTGGCAGGCGCAAAACTGTCCCAGGGGCGATGCCGCTGGACCAGAAGGATGTTGCCTCGACTCGGACGTGGATCCAGTCACAATGAAACCGCAGCGATTCATTGCGCAACAGGGCTCCAGGGAGCATATGTGCTTCCGTGAGAATCTGGAACCCATTGCAGATGCCAAGGACTGGCCCGCCACGTTCCGCAAAACTCCGAATGGAGGTGATGACTGGCGCAAACCGGGCAATGGCACCGCAGCGGAGATAATCGCCATAGGAAAAACCGCCTGGCACGATTACGGCGGCCACGTCCGAAAGATTGGTTTCCCGATAATCGATCATCCGCGCCGGCACACCGAGGTCATTGGCGAACGCGCTCCACGCGTCGTGGTCGCCATTGCTGCCCGGGAAGGTAACGATGCCAACATGCTGAATCACCGGCCGTTCTCCCGGATGGACGACGAGGGTCGCAGACTCTCGATCTCGTACGTTTCGATGACAGGATTTGCGAGGAGCCTGTCGCTCAAGCTATCGACGCTTGCCCGCGCTTCCTCTTCAGAGGGGGCGGCGACTTCCAGCTGGAATTGCTTGCCGGCCCGGACACGCGTAACCGAGTGATAACCGAGGTCGTGGAGCCCTCCGAGAATCGCTTCGCCCTCCGGATCGTTGACTCCCTGCTTCGGCATTACGACGACTTCCGCGATCCACGATGGTGTCACCTTGCCCCAGACCTTTCTCTCGTGTCGCCGGATCTTCGCGAAGGCCCGACTACCGCTCCAGTCAAACGACTGACCGCGTCCTGATATCGCCGATGCGTGCCTTCGATCACGTCGGCCGGAAGGTCCGGCGGTGGTGGTTCCCGGTTCCACCCCGACTCGACGAGCCAGTCCCGCAGATACTGTTTATCGAAGCTCTCCTGAGACTTGCCGGGATCATAGCGCGCTGCATCCCAGAATCGGGAGCTGTCGGGAGTCAGCATTTCGTCGATGACGATGAGGTTGTCATCAACGAATCCAAACTCGAATTTCGTGTCGGCGATGATGATGCCCCTGGACGCGGCGGTGTCGATGGCGAACGAATAGAGGTCGAGGCTGAGGCGCTCCAGTTCAACGGCCAGGTCCTCTCCGATCCGGCGACGCAGTTCGGCAACGGAGATGTTCTCATCGTGCCCTCGATCGTTTTTCACCGCAGGCGTGAATACAGGCGTCGGAAGCTGATCGGACTCGAGCAGTCCGGCAGGCAGCGGCAGCCCGGCAAGCGTCCCCTGCTCCCGATATTCGGACCACGCCGATCCAGCCAGATAACCTCTCACGACGCATTCATAATCTATGCGCATGGCGCGGCGGACGATCATCGATCGCCCCCGTATTGACTCGCGTTCTTCGGCGGTAAGTTCAGCCAATCCATCGACGTCTGTTGTCAGCAGGTGGTTCGCCACGATTTGCGAGGTCCGTCCGAACCAGAAACTGGACAGTTGCGTGAGGGCGACCCCTTTCCCGGGAATGCCCTGACGCATGATCACGTCAAACGCGGAAATACGATCGGTCGCGACCATCAACAAGCGGTCGCCGAGATCGTATGTGTCGCGAACTTTTCCACTGTGAACGCGTGGGTAGCCGGCGAGCGACGTGCTGGTGACGGCAGGAACAGTCACCGCGCCGCTCCACCCGCCAGCAACGAGTTCGTGCCGATTTGTCCATTCCTGGCGACATCGTTTGCGACGCGAGCAAACAGGGCATCGACGTGCACCAGCTGGTCATCAGGATTCATCAGGGCGTCGATCGCCGACGCGTCGAGCAGATCCGAAACATCGCTGTCGGCTTTCAGCCGAACAGAAAACGAAATCGACGGATCGTCCCAGGCAGCGAGCGCGTTTCGTTGCACGATCTTGTAGGCGTCCTGACGGTCCAGTCCAGCATCGACCAACTCCAGCAGAACGCGCTGCGAGTAGATCAGACCGCCTGTCAGTTCGAGATTTTTCATCATCTGATCCGGGAACACTTTCAAGTGAGTAATGATCTCTGTGAGGAGGTCGATCGAGTAATCGACGAGGATGAAAGCGTCCGGGAATATGACGCGTTCGGTACTGCTGTGACTGATATCCCGTTCGTGCCAGAGGGCGACGTTCTCGAACGCAGTGACCATGTATCCACGCAGCAGACGGGCGAGACCCGTCAACCGCTCCGACTCATGCGGATTTCGCTTGTGAGGCATGGCCGACGAACCCTGATTTCCCTGCCCGAATGGCTCCTGCACTTCGCGCACTTCGGTGCGCTGCAAATGACGGATTTCGGTGGCGACCTTTTCGATCGAGGCCGCGATGCCCGCCAGGACCGCAATCGCAAAGGCATGCCGGTCGCGCTGGATCACCTGGGTCGACGCAAGGTCAGGTCGAAGACCGAGAGCAGCGCAGACTTCTTCTTCGATTTCCGGTGGAACGTGGGCATGGGTGCCCACCGCGCCAGAAATTTGGCCGACGGCGATGTCTTCCCGGGCGAGCTGCAGCCGGCGTTTGTGTCGGCGAAATTCTTCGTACCACACAAGAGCTTTGAGACCGAATGTCGTGGGTTCGGCATGGATGCCGTGGGTGCGACCAATGGTTAGTGTGTGCTTATGTGAAATTGCGAGTGCCCAGACAGCATCTATCAGCCCGGAGAGCTCGTTGTCGAGCATGTCGATGCCTTCGACGGCCTGCAACGCAAGACCGGTGTCGACAACATCAGAACTGGTCAGCCCAAGATGAACAAATCGCGAGGCATCGCCGATGGTCTCGCCTGTGGCACGAAGGAACGAAATGAGATCGTGATCGGTCTCCTTTTCGATCTCCCGCATTCGTTCGAGGTCGCAACGGGCCGTACGTATCTGCTCGATTGCCCAATCGGGAATGCGGCCGCGCGCGTGCCACGACTCACAGACCGCCAGCTCAACACGCAGCCAGCAGTCAATCTTGTTCTCGTCGCTCCAGACCCGACCCATCGCTGGCCTGGTGTAGCGGCCGATCAATTCGCTTTTTCTCCCTGGTTGGCTGATTGACAATCCGGACGAACGTCAGAGGAAGTATAGACAAATGCAGTGGAGAATTACTCATTCTGAACGTACACTAGCGGCGGACTGGCATGAGCGCGTGGCGAAAATCAGAACATGCGTAGCGCCGGGACCTGTCTGGAGGATGACAGGTTGACGAGGTGAAAGCCGATCGAACACTTCGGCGGATGGCTTTCCGGCTGGCACGGTCGTAACGGGCAGGAACAAACCAGAATGGCGACATTCTGACAGAAACCGCTCGATGTGCGTTGGATGTCCTCTCGCACTCTGCACAGTCCCAGGCTCAATCGAACCGGTTGTGGATAAACGCCGCTTTCGCGCGCGTGCCGGCAATC
>JBFWRO010000351.1:0-4094 GCA_050248865.1 Thermomicrobiales bacterium
GGGACGAGGGAACAACGTATCATGAACAACCATCGGGGCCTCCTCTCCACGGAAGGTGGGTTCATACCAACCGTACAGAGTTGTGCCCCGATGTCAATCCTTTGTGACAAATGGCCAAACTTAAGAACGATGACTTCCTGCCGGAAGTCATCGTCGAACATGGGGTTTCGATGTATGCAGGGAATATCTATCGTCGATTGATGGTTGAGGGTCTACAGGATCAGGCGGCGGATGGAAGCCGCTGATGAACTAGCGACGCATACCATCCATTGTGCGCGACGAGGTCTTCATGGCTACCCCGCTCGACGATCGATCCGTCGTCAATCACCAAAATCTGATCGGCGTCGCGAACGGTGCTCAAGCGATGGGCGATCACAATTCTCGTGCAGGAGAGCGAACGCAGGTTCCGCTCGACCAGCGCCTCGGTCATCTCGTCGAGATGGCTCGTGGCTTCGTCGAGCAAGAGAATAGCTGGCTGATGAGTGAGCGCTCTGGCGAGGGCCAGCCGTTGTCGCTGCCCACCGGAAAGTCCGCCACCACCTTCGGACAACCAGGTGTCGTAACCCATCGGCAGGGCTTCGATCTCCTCGTGAATAGCGGCAAGTTTCGCGGCTTTCATGATTTGCTCAAGACCAAGGTCGGGATCGTTGAAACCAATGTTCTGCCGAATCGATCCGCTGAACAGCACCGGTTCCTGAAGCACCGCGCCGATTTGCCTTCGCAACGCCTTACGATCGAGGTCGACCAACCGGACACCGTCATACGCCAGGTCTCCGGTGGTGGGTTCGTACAAACCGAGCAACAGTCTGGCCAGGGTGCTCTTGCCGGATCCGGTGCGACCAACCAGGGCTATTTTCTGGCCAGGCTCGATTCTCAGCGTGATATCGTCGAGAACAGATTTGGCATGCTTGTCGTACCGGAAGCCCACATGTTCCAAGTCGATACGACCCGAAAACGCGATCTTCGTTCCACCTTCGGACTCAGGTTCGGCATCGAGTATGTCTGATAGCCGATCGAGATGCGCACCAACAAGCTGCAATCGCTGTCCATTGGCAACCAGCGAGGCCAGCGGAGCGAGGACGCCCGCAGCCATGGCTTGCAGTGCGAGCATCGTGCCCAGACTCATCGATCCATCCATCACCTTAAATGCCCCTGCCCAGAGAAGCGCCAGCGGAGCGAGTAAGCGGAACATCGACAAAACGGTGTCGATCGCCGCAGCAAGGTGTCCGCGTCGCACCGAAGCGTTGAGCTGGTCTGCGTAGAGACCAGACCAGTGATCGAGCGTACGGCTTTCGGCTCCCGACGCCTTCAATGTCGCGATACCTTTCAGAGCCTCCACGAGATACGACTGTGCATCCGCTTGAGCGATCAAGTCGCGTTGGGTCAGTTCGTGCATCGAGCGCCGCGATCCGACCAGGAGGACGATTTGCAGCGCTGCTATCCCAAGAACAATTACCCCGAAGGACGGTTCCCTGATTAAAAGAAATGTCAGATAAACGACGATCAGGGAGCCATCGATGATTGCTGATAGCGTCTGGCTCGTGAGAATCTCGCGCACCTGAGCGTTGCTTCCCAGCCGCATAAGGAGATCGCCAGAACTGCGTTGTTCGAAAAATCGATATGGCAGTGCCAAGAGATGGCCGAAGAAACCGCGCACCAGGCGCTGGTCTACCCTGGCCTGCAGCATCAGCAAAAGTGTCGACCGTAAATAGGTTGTCACAAACTGAGAGAGAAAGATGACCAGCAGTCCCAGACCGATGACGGGCATCAATTCGGTGATATCCGCCATCAGGACGTCATCGACGACGACTTTGGTGAGTACCGGCACAGCCAGTCCCAAGACCTGCAACACAAGGGAGGCAGCCAGTATCTGGAGTATGACGCGAGGTTCCTGAAGCAACGAGAGCGCATAGGAGCGCCACAGAGGTGGCGCTCTTGCGGTTTTTCGGCTGAAGTTTTCTGACGGCTCACAGGCCAGCACAACGCCAGTGAAATGATTCGACAATTCCTCGGGAGTGATTTTCCGTCGGCCCGTGCCTGGGTCGACGATGACGACGGCTTTTGGAGTCCAGCGCTCAACCACGACAAAGTGTTCAAAATCCCAATGGAGAATTGCCGGAAGCGGAACCCGGACAAGATCTGAAGGTTGAAGCGAAAATGCTTTCATCCGAAGCCCGTAATGGGCCGCCGCGGTCATGACTGCAGTGGCGTTCAGCCCATCGCGACCTACCCCTGTTTGCTCGCGAATTTCGGCGATTCGGGTCCGTCGCCCGTGGTATCCAAGCACCATCGCCAGACAGGCAGCCGCACATTCGGTGGCGTTCAGTTGCAGGAGTACCGGGACTCGACGCCGACGAGTGAGAAACGACTTGGAAAGCAACGCCCGGCAGGAGATCATCAGCGTGCTGCAGCGCGATGCCAAGATAACGATCCTTGCAACCGCTATGTGGGACACGTTGAGGAGGTTCATCCTTCGTTCCCGAACAACCGGCCAATCAGCGGTACATAGGCACCCGCCTGCTGGGAACCTATTGCGATTTCGGCCTGGCCAACGTCTCCGGCGGTAATTGCCGCGTTCGGCTCAACCGTGATCCAGATCAGGACAACCGACGCCGCGGGACTCGGGAAGGTCGAAGCTGGCATCCCAAGTCGCCGCTCAAGCGTGGCGCTATCGAGCGGGCCGGGCTCCACTGAGGCAACGGACCCTTGGATTTCATGACCTGCGGAAGCGGTAAAGATGCTTGTGATCTGGCCCCGTCGGACACGATGTTCGAATTCTGCGGGAACGAGTACCGCCACTTGCAGCGATCCCTGGTGATTAGCAGGAGATTCCACGACGATCGCCAGACCCGTGGCGAATGCCGGCACCGTAATGAAGCAGGACGCTGCTCCTCCCAGACCAAGGAGTCCCAGGAGTACCCACAGTGTGAACACCACCCTTCCGCTCATCAGCCGCGGATAGATGACTTTCGCGTGCAGGCGCCGCCGATGTTGGAGGCGATATTCAAGGGCTTCCGAGCGAAAAATCGTCGAGTTCGCGTCTGTCATACCTTTGCCTCACGACAGCCCCGGCGATTATGCCGGGGCTGTTGAGTCATTCAAATCAAGCGATTGCGGACTAGTGTTCGTTCAAAGTACTCGACCATGGAGGGCCACTCGAGCCATGCCCTTACGGACATCGGTTAGCTCAGGATGTACCCCCAGAGGGCGATGTCGAATGCAGCCAGAACCAGGATCAATGGCAGCAGCCCGCCGTCGACCTGATCGAGTTGATGAGCTGAGAGCTCGGTGCTGGAAGCCGCAAGCGAGTCAAGAGAGTTCATGTGACGGTCCTTTCGTGAATGGTATCTGTCGTCGTCTCCAGGCAGCATTCAGAATCGCCGCGGTCGAATCGTGAAATTTGCAGGGATTCAACGTTGCGCAATCACCGTCCATCGGCGCTTGCACAATGATCTTGCGTGCAAGAACCTCCATGGACATCGGCAGAAACTACGTATTTGTGGCGAAAGCAGCGAATAGGGGCCCTGGTTCCGTCAGTGCCGCGAGGCGCGGTACGTCATTTGGGCGCTTGGCGCCCAGGATGAGCTGGGAACCGACTGCCACCGCACTGACCGTCCTGGGACCAAACCGGCGGGAATCCTCGCCTCCACTAAACTATCGGTGTGCGAATCATTGATCTTAGGCATAATGTTGAGGGGCAACGGCGAGATGGGTACGCACAGCGTGGACTTTCTCTACTTGAGCGAGCCTGACATGATTGCGGCCGGAGTCACCAACATGGCCCGGTGCATCGACGTCATGGAGGAGGCTCTGATCCTCATCCGAAAGGGCGACTTTCGCATGGCGGGTTCCACCGCCATGTCACATGGCGCCATGATCCGATTCCCCAGGAACCCAGCATTTCCAGGCATGCCGGCCGACGGCCCTGACCGCCGGTTCATGGCGATGCCCGCCTATGTGGGCGGACGCTTCGGCACCACCGGCGTCAAGTGGTACGGCTCGAACGTCGAGAATCGCGCCCACGGGCTCCCCCGCTCGATCCACATGTTCACGCTCAACGATACTCAGAGCGGCGCACCGCTGGCCGTCATGTC
>JBFWRO010000352.1:0-4091 GCA_050248865.1 Thermomicrobiales bacterium
CCGGTGCCAGGACCCTCGTCGCTCGCCGCAGCAATGTCGATCAGTGGCTTCCCGCATGGACCGGTGTGCTTCCTCGGTTTCCTGTCGAGGAAGACGTCTGAACGAGAAGCTCAGCTTCGCCAGGCTCTCGGCTCGAACGCCGCGACGTACCTGTTCGAATCTCCGCATCGGATCAAACGGCTGCTCCAGCAGATGGCATCGATCGATCCACAGCGAGAGATCGTTGTCTGTCGGGAACTGACGAAGATGCACGAGGAGGTTCTGCGCGGTCAGGTCTCAGAGATCCAGCGTGAGCTGGAGTCCCGGGAGACGATCCGGGGTGAGTTCGTTCTCGGTGTTGCGCCCAGCGTCCCGGGGCCGGACGTCGCGGCTGAAAGCCTCGAAGCGATGCTCGAAAGAGAGTTGTCGGTCGGCGGATCGCTTTCCTCAGTGGCAAAGCGTGTGTCTGCTTCGACCGGGGCATCGCGCTCGGACGTCTATGCTCTCGCCAGAAGTCTGAAAGAGCGACAGGCGACAGATTAGCCGCTCTGGAAGGCCAGCTTCCGATGATGAATCAGGATGCTCTGCAGAACGCCAATGCCAACCAGGAAGGTCCAGAGAGAGGACGAACCCTGACTGACGAACGGCAGCGTAATACCCGTCACCGGCATCAATCCTACGTTCATGGCGATATTCACAAAGGCTTGATAAAAGAGCATCGCCGAGAAACCAACGGCGATTGCCTGGCCAAACGTATCCCGGGCAGTTTCCGCAACGCGAATGCATCGCCACAGCAGGACGATGAAAAGCGAGAACAGGGCGATCATTCCAACGAAGCCGAACATCCCACTGGCATGGGCAAAAATGAAGTCAGATTCGCGAACCTTGAGGAGTTCCAGGCGGCTCTGAGTGCCGCCCTCCAGACCGGCCCCGAACAGACCTCCTGAACCGATGGTGTACTGTGCCTGAATGATGTTGTAGCCCTGACCGGACGCATCTTTGAACGGATCGATACTGATCAGCAAACGATCGCGCTGATAGTCATGTAAGAGAAACTCCCAGGCGACCGCCGCAAAGGGAATCGCCATCAGCAGGAGCCCGGAGAGATAACGCCATCTCACCTGCGACACCACCACGATCGCCAGCCAGATCACCCCGAACACCGTCGCCGTCCCGAGGTCGGGTTCGAGAAAGACGAGTCCTGCGGGCAAACCAGCGATCATCAGAGTCGCCACGAAGTTGCCAAACTCCCGCATCTCCTCTCCTCGGGATGAGGTAAACGCGGCCAGCACGATGATCGTCGCCAATTTGGCGAATTCAGATGGCTGAATCGTGATAGGACCCATTTCGAACCACCGCCGCGAACCGCCGATGGTCACACCTACACCGGGGACCAGAACGAGCGCCAGGGAGGCTATCGATCCTGCATAGAGAAACCAGGAAAGAGTCCCGAGGAATCGGTAGTTGAAGCTGGCAACGATGATCAGCAGCACCCCGCCGATACTGGCGAAAATGGCCTGACGAATCCCCTCGTTGGCGACGGCGAGTGTTCCCCCACCGCGGGCACTCCAGATTGCCACGACGCCAAATCCGATCAGGAGGGCGGCGGTGGCGATCATGTAGAGATCGAGTTCTTGCCAACGTCGGCTGGCGTGCATCTGGAAACCTCGGAACACTGGGCGATCTGTCGAGGCGGGCTGTGCAGCAGCGTTGACGACAGGCTACCAGTATAATCGTCAGTCCGATCCCGGAGAGGGACGGGGCGCATCGATGGGATGTGCGGGTTCGCATTTCTGCTGGTAAAGCTGCCAGTGCGGGGTGGAGCGAAACAGGCCAATGAGCAGCAGCGGTGATCCGGACTTTGCGGAAGACGTGGGAAATGCCCGGGTCGAGGCTATAGGCGAACCAGGTCAGCGACGCTTCAGGCTGATCGTGCGAACAGACGATCGCACGACGATTCTCTGGATGGAGAAGCAGCAGGTCGAGGCGCTCGGGCACGCTATCGATCGGATATTCGATCAGCTCGATCTCACGGAACGGACTGAGGAAGCCGAAGTCCTGTCCGGGGAGCTGGACCTGGACTCCAGACATCAGTTCCGTGTCGGTCGCATCGAAATTGGGTACAACCAGCTTCGCGAGCGGATTCTGATCATTGCCTACGATACCGAATCTGAAGATGACGAGGTTCCCGCGCTCGCTGCGCTTTTCCCACTCGGTCTCGCGATGGAACTCTCGACCGCCGCTGCCGAAGTCGTCTCTGCCGGTCGACCGCGTTGCGTGCTCTGTGGAATGCCCATGGGGCCGGGGCCACATGCTTGCGCCGAGCAAAACGGTCACCTGATGAACTACGCCTGAACCGCAAACAGCCTCAGACAGCTTCATTGCCTTGACATCATTGCAGAACGATAACTAGAATCAGCAAGCGCAGATGTCGAGGCGCAAGTCTGCGGAAGTGGCTCAGTGGTAGAGCATCTCCTTGCCAAGGAGAAGGTCGCGGGTTCGAATCCCGTCTTCCGCTCCAGACCAACTTGCAGTCGGGCCAGCTCGGCCCGTTTTTCATTTCCCCAGTCAGAGGGGACGGGTAGAATTCCAAACATGCGGGCGTGGCGGAATGGCAGACGCTGCGGTCTTAAAAACCGTTGGGGCAACCCGTGCGGGTTCGAATCCCGCCGTCCGCACCCCGAGCACTTCACCTTGAGGGCGGCAACGCCTCTGAGAATCGCTCCCTCACCAGGATTGCTGTGACCTTCTCATCTGTTGCGGAGACCTTGCTGCCACCGGGCAACGTGAACGTCATGTGCGAGGGAGAACCGGACGATGCGGGTGTTTCTGGAAACTGAACGGCTGATCCTTCGTCGTTTCACGGATGCCGATGTCGGCAATCTTGTGGACCTCGACAGTGATCCGGCGGTGATGCGCTACATCACAGGCGGACCTGCTACGCCTCGCGAGGAGATAGAGACCGACGTCCTCCCCGCGTTTCTTCACTACTACGAACGGTTTTCCGAATTCGGATTCTGGGCTGTTCTGGAAAAACCGGACAATGCGTTCATCGGCTGGTTCCATTTCCGGCCACAACCAGGAGATCCCCTCGAGCACCCTCAGGAAGTGGAACTGGGCTACCGGCTGAAGCAATCGTGCTGGGGTAAGGGATACGCAACAGAGGGATCACGGGCGTTGATCGAGCGCGGCTTCAGAGACTCTGGACTCCAGAGAGTGGTTGCGTTTGCCTATGGAGGGAATCTGGCATCTCGCCGTGTCATGGAGAAGGTGGGTATGCGCCTGACGAGGACCTTTCGGCTGACTCCCGAGGAAATGCTGGAGCAATTCGGCGTCACTGATCCGAACATATTCGATGGCGACGATGTCGAGTATGCGATCACCAGAGCCGAATGGGAACGTCAGAGCTCCGCCGGTCTGCACGCTCGCTGAGCCAGGCAGGTCTCGGCGCTTTTGCGCGGACAAAGTCTCGCTGAATTCGAAGTCGTCGAGTGACCGCTGAACCCTCGTCCATCTGCGGCAAGCGACTGACCACGACGTCAGCATCGTCGTCAGGGATCAACGAACCAATCCTCGCCATGGATGATGAAGATCTCGGACTCAATCCCGCAGTCCGAGTCCTTCGAGGATCTGAGGTATGGCCTTCTCGACTCGAGAAGCGCGTGTGGACGACTGCTTTGCGGAGGCGAAGTGGAGGAGGTACCCGCGCTGTCTACCCGGAGTCAACGCCGCGAACGCGCCTTTCAAAGCCGGGTCGCCATCGATTCGTTCTTGAAACTCGTCGGGTATGGGAATCTCGCGGCCATTCTCCCAGTCGACGCTCTTTCCTGATTTCTCCACCTCGATTGCCTGGTCGATGAGTTTCCTCAGGTCTTTTTCGGCCGCGTCGATTTCGGAAACCGTCGTGAATTCCGCTCGACGAGCTGACCGGCTATGTTTCCCGACATCATGCAGGAGTCCAGTAGCATCTTCCAGGAGTACTCCCTTGAAAAACATCAGCGCACAGGCATGGTTGAACCCCTGAATGATTGCGATGTTGCTCCCATCAAAGGTGTAGCATGGCTTCCCCCACTTCAGCTCCTCGGTCAGCGGCATATCCAGCAATATCGATC
>JBFWRO010000353.1:0-4091 GCA_050248865.1 Thermomicrobiales bacterium
GCACTCTGTCGCCTCGGCAGCCGCCTCGCAAATCGTCCCTATTCGAACGCCAGATGCATGAAGCAGGGGAACTCATTCGCAGCCTGCACCGTTGGCGGACGGGGCGGCACATCAGCGACTTCCCGAATGTCAAAGGGAAGAAAAGGAACAGTCATGGCGGCCCCGAAGCGCTCCCGAACGAACAAACAGGCACCGACCACCGGATTGCCCGTGCAGCGGTATTTCACGCGGCAGGGTGAGAGTCCCTTCGCAACTGTGGAGTGGTCGCGCAGAACGTCCCGGATCACCAATCAGGATGGCACCGTCGTCTTCGAGATGAAGGACGCCGAAATTCCATCCTCCTGGTCACAGGTCGCGGCGGACATCATGGTGTCCAAGTATTTCCGCAAAGCGGGAGTGCCGCAGGTCGCCGACGACGGAGCACCGCTGGTCGGCAATGACGGGGAGCCGGTGCTCGGTCCGGAGAGATCAGCCCGTCAGGTCATCCACCGTCTGGCAGGATGCTGGCGGCACTGGGGCGAATCACACGGCTACTTCGCCTCTGCCGACGACGCCCAGGCCTTTTACGACGAACTGGCGTACATGCTCGTCAATCAAATGGCCGCGCCGAATTCCCCGCAGTGGTTCAACACCGGGTTGAACTGGGCATATGGCATCACCGGCCCGGCTCAGGGGCATTTCTACACCGATCCCGCCACTGGCGAGGTGCACGAATCGACCGATGCCTATACACACCCCCAGCCACATGCCTGCTTCATTCAGTCGATCGCCGACGATCTCGTTGCCGAGGGCGGCATCATGGATCTCTGGGTGCGGGAAGCGCGGCTCTTCAAGTATGGGTCAGGCACTGGCACCAACTTCTCGGCGCTACGCGGTGAAGGGGAGCCGCTTTCCGGCGGGGGGTCGTCGTCCGGGCTGATGAGCTTTTTGCGGGTCGGCGACCGAGCGGCTGGGGCGATCAAGAGCGGCGGCACCACCCGCCGGGCCGCCAAGATGGTCTGTCTCGATGTCGATCATCCCGACATCGAGGCCTTCATTCGCTGGAAAGCCGACGAGGAGAAAAAGGTTCAGGCCCTCATCGCCGCGGGATATCCCGCCGATTTCAATGGAGAGGCCTACCAGACCGTATCAGGTCAGAACGCCAACAACTCCGTGCGAATCACGAATGACTTCCTGCAAGCCGTGGCCGATGATGCCGACTGGCACCTCATTCGGCGCACCGATGGCTCTGTGCACAAGACGGTTCGCGCCCGAGAGCTCTGGAAGCTCGTCGCCGACTCCGCGTGGAAGAGCGCGGACCCCGGCGTGCAGTACGACACCACCATCAACGAGTGGCATACCTGCCCGGCGTCGGGGCGGATCAACGCGTCGAACCCCTGCTCTGAATACATGTTCCTCGACAACACCGCCTGCAACCTGGCTAGCCTGAATCTGCTCAAGTTTGTCGACATCGACACCGGCCAGCTCGACATCGAAGCCTATCGCCATGCCGTTCGCCTCTGGACGATCGTTCTCGAGATCAGTGTGCTGATGGCGCAGTTCCCCAGCCGGGAGATCGCTCGCCGTTCCTACGACTTCCGGACGCTGGGGCTGGGCTATGCCAACATCGGGACCGTGCTGATGCTGCGCGGTCTCCCATACGACTCCGACGAGGCGCGAGCCTTCACCAGCGCGATGACCGCGATTCTTACCGGCGAATCGTATGCAACGTCTGCCGAGATGGCCTCTGTGCTGGGGCCGTTCCCCGAATACGAGCTGAACTCCGCGCACATGTTGCGAGTTATCCGCAATCACCGCCGGGCCGCCTACGATGCCCCCGCACAGGATTACGAGGGGCTTTCGGTGCCGCCGATGGGTCTGCATGCCGAATTGGCTCCTGCCGATCTCGTCGCCGCCGCTCAGCGATCGTGGGATCGCGCTCTCGAACTTGGAGAAAAGCATGGGTATCGCAATGCCCAGACGACACTTCTGGCTCCCACCGGCACCATCGGTTTGCTCATGGATTGCGACACGACCGGCGTCGAGCCTGATTTCGCATTGGTGAAGTTCAAGAAACTGGCGGGCGGTGGCTTTTTCAAGATCGCCAACCAGAGCATCGAGCCGGCCCTGAAGAACCTCGGCTATACGAAAGGCGAGCGCAGAGCGATTCTCGACTACGTGCTGGGCTCGCTTTCACTCGACGGCGCTCCACATGTCAACCGGGAGAGCCTCACAGCGAAGGGCTTCACCGACGCCGACATCGATCGTGTCAATCGCTCCCTTGCGGGTGTGTTCGAGCTTCCGTACGCCTTCAACGCCTGGACCCTGGGCGAGGACGCGCTCAAGCGGGTTGGCTTCGACATTAGCGAGGCATCGAAGCCGGGATTCAATCTGCTGGCCAAGCTCGGTTTTCGCCAGGACGAGATCGAGGCCGCCAACGAGCATATCTGCGGCACGATGACCGTCGAAGGGGCGCCGTATCTGAAGAACGAGCACCTTCCCGTCTTCGACACCGCCAACAAATGTGGAAAGAAGGGCACGCGGTTCATTCATTACCTTGGCCACGTCAAGATGATGGCCGCGGCCCAGTCATTCCTCTCCGGCGCTATTTCCAAGACGATCAATATGCCGAACGAGGCGACGGTCGCCGACATCCTGGATGCGTATGACCAGAGCTGGCACAGCGGTTTGAAAGCCATGGCGATCTACCGCGATGGCTCCAAACTCAGTCAGCCCCTCTCGACGAAGTCGGAAAGCTCCGCTGGCGCCCGGAAAAGCGACGAAGAAATCGAGGCGGAAATCGAGAAGCGGGTCGCGGACGCTGTCGTTCGTGAGCGCGAGCTGGCGGCCGTCGAGCGGGACCGGGCCGTCGATGAGGCCATTACCGCGCTCCGTGCTGAGCTCGGCGTGCAGCAACCATTGCGTCGCCGCCTGCCGGCCCGCCGCACGGGCTTCACACAGGAAGCGCGAGTGGCTGGGCACAAGGTCTTTCTGCGGACGGGTGAATACGAAGACGGCACCCTCGGCGAGATCTTCATCGACATGCACAAAGAGGGCGCGGCCTTCCGCTCGATGATCAACTGTTTCGCGATCGCGATCTCGAAGGGTCTGCAATACGGCGTGCCGCTCGACGAGTTCGTCGATACCTTCACCTTTACGCGGTTCGAACCGCAGGGAATGGTTTCCGGGCATCCGAACATCAAGATGTCGACCTCGATCATCGACTACGTCTTCCGCGTCGTGGGTCTCGAATATCTCGACCGCACCGATCTGGCGCAGGTTCCACCGGAAATGCTCGATTTCGACGAGGACGAAGAGGCGTTGCTCGAGGACGCGATGGAGGAGCACGATACGCCTCACGCCACGGCAGAGACTGCCGAGGAGGAGGCCCCTCAGGCCGTTCTGACGCCCGCACCCGCTCCGGCGGCGACTGCTGTCGCACCACTTGGGCATGCCAATGGAACAAACGGGCACAGCAACGGGTCAGTGAAAGCGAGTCTGAAGCCGGAAACGACGACAGCGCTCTTCGAACCATCCGGATCGCTCGACGCGCAGCTCTCGGAGATGATGGGCGATGCGCCATTCTGCGACCAGTGCGGGCATATCACCGTTCGCAACGGCAGCTGTTACCGTTGCCTGAACTGCGGGAATAGTCTGGGGTGCTCGTAGAACGCAGGTCGCAGGTCGCAGATCGCAGATCGTAGGACGCAGGTCGCAGGCCGCAGGCCGCAGGTCGTAGGTCGTAGATCGCAGGCCGGGGGACGATGTGTTTCCCGGCCTTTCCGGTGTTGTGAATCCGGGCAATCTCGAGACCGCCTATCAGTCGTGCTCTGTGGGTCTCGGCGGGGATCAGCATCTGCCAGACAATGCCATGCTATTTGTGTTTATGTCACCGATTGGCTCCCCTGTGTGAGATAATCAATCGATTTCGCACAATGAGGAGGTGAGGCAAATGCGCTTCCCGTTCTCCACCGCTGGACTGGCTCGGCGCAGTGGCAGCAGGCCGTGGCGCACCGTCGGCATCTGGGTCGTGCTCCTGGTTCTGGCTGGCGTCGCCGCAACTGGTATTTCTGACGCATTTACGACAGAGGCCGATCTGACCAGCAACCCCG
>JBFWRO010000354.1:0-4091 GCA_050248865.1 Thermomicrobiales bacterium
ATGTAGTCCGCATGCCCCGGACAATCCACATGCGCGTAGTGCCGCTTGTCCGTCTCATACTCCACATGCGCGATCGCGATCGTGATCCCCCGCTCCCGCTCCTCCGGCGCATTGTCAATCGAGTCGAACGACCGGAACGCCGCTTCCCCGCGCAACGCCAGCGTCTTCGTGATCGCCGCCGTCAGCGTCGTCTTCCCATGATCGACGTGCCCAATCGTCCCCACATTCACATGCGGCTTCGTTCGCTCGAATTTCTGCTTACCCACGGCATAACCCTTTCTTTTCTCGACCGGATCCGGAATGACTGATGATCGTCAGGTGACCTGACGCGCCGATCGTTATCGGCGCGCTTTGGCGACCATTTCCTCCTGCAAACTGGCAGGCATTGGCGCGTAATGATCGAACTGCATCGAATAGGTCGCTCGGCCCTGCGTTGCTGAGCGAAGATCGGTGGCATAGCCAAACATCTGTGAGAGCGGAACGTTGGCCCGCACCACCTGGGCGCCGGCACGCATTTCCATTCCCTGAATCTGGCCGCGCCGTGAATTCAAGTCACCAATGACATCGCCCATGAAGTCTTCCGGCGTCGTAACCTCGACTTCCATGATTGGCTCGAGAACAACTGGCTTGCCGCGTTTGACTGCTTCCTTGAGCGCCAGCGAACCGGCGATCTTGTAGGCTACTTCCTTCGAGTCGACATCGTGATATGACCCATCGACCAGTGTGGCTTTCATATCGACCAGCGGGTAGCCGGCCTGTCCGCCCGTGAGCATTGCTTCACGAATGCCTTCGTCCACCGGAGCAATGAACTCACGCGGAATCGCGCCGCCGACGATCTTGTCCTCGAAGACATAGCCTTCGCCGCGACCCTGCGGCGCAAACTCAACAACACAGTGTCCATACTGCCCGGCGCCACCGGTCTGACGAACGTGACGACCCTCGGCGCGAACCGGAACCGTGATGGTTTCCTTGTAGGCCACCTGCGGACGGCCGACGTTGGCGTCGACACGGAACTCCCGCAGAAGACGGTCGACGATGACTTCCAGATGAAGCTCGCCCATGCCGTCGATGAGTGTTTGCCCCGTTTCCTCATTCGTGCGGACCCGGAACGTTGGATCCTCCTCAGCGAGTCGCCCCAGGGCGGCGCCCATCTTGTCCTGATCCGGTCGAGTTTTCGGCTCGATCGAAACGGAGATAACGGGTTCAGGAAAGGTGATCGATTCGAGGACGATGGGGTGAGCCGGATCGCAGAGCGTGTCACCGGTGAAGGATGTCTTCAACCCGATAATTGCGCAGATGTCTCCCGCTCGGACTGTCTGCACTTCCTCGCGGTGATTTGCGTGCATCTTCAGGACGCGTCCGATGCGCTCGCGCTCTCCCTTGGAGGAATTCAGCGCATAGCTGCCAGACTCGAGTACCCCGGAGTAAACCCGGACATACGCCAATTTGCCCACGTGCGGATCGGCCTGAATCTTGAATACCAGGCCAGAAAAGGGCTGTCCCTCCTCCACGGTGCGGATTTCCGTCTCTTCAGTCTTCGGGTTGATGCCTTCGACCGGCCGCACGTCATAGGGCGATGGGAGGTAGTCAACAATCGCGTCGAGCATTTGCTGGACGCCCTTGTTTTTCAGCGAGCTTCCGCAGAGGACTGGAACGAGGGATCCGTCGAGCGTGGCCGCTCGCAGGGCCGCACGCAGCTCGTCCGGTGAAAGGACATCATCTTCCAGATAGCGAAGCATCAGGTCTTCTTCGCTCTCGGCTATCAACTCGATCATGTGATGGCGAGCTTCGGCAGCGGCATCAACGAGATCGGCGGGGATTTCTGTCCTCTCGATCTTCTGGCCAAGATCGTCGTGGAAGAGGTACGCGACGTTGTCGATCAGATCGATGACGCCCAGAAAGCTGGATTCCGCGCCAATCGGCAACTGGACCGGGCACGGTTTGGCTTTCAGGCGATCGACGATCATCTCCAACGTTCGCTCGAAGGATGCGCCGGTGCGATCCATATTGTTGACGAAGCAGAAACGGGGGACGCTGTACTTGTCGGCCTGCCGCCAGACGGTCTCTGACTGCGGCTCAACGCCGGCGACGGCGTCAAAAACGACTACACCCCCATCGAGCACACGCAGCGACCGCTCGACCTCGACCGTGAAGTCCACATGCCCAGGGGTGTCGATGATGTTGATCGTATGGTCTTTCCAACTACACGTCGTGGCTGCGGAGGTGATAGTGATGCCTCGCTCGCGCTCCTGGACCATCCAGTCCATCGTCGCAGCGCCCTCATGCACTTCTCCCGGCCGGTGAACGCGTCCGGTGAAAAAGAGAATTCGCTCGGTCGTCGTCGTCTTTCCGGCATCGATGTGCGCAATGATGCCGATGTTTCGCGTCCGGGCGAGCGCGGATTGTTGCTGAGTTTCAGGCTTCGTTGCCGTGCTCGTACTCATGAACCTCTGATTTCCTCTTCCTTGATAGTTCCCGGCAGTTTCAGGCCGGTCAGACTTCTGACTTCGGTGACCGCAACGCGCTAATAGCGATAGTGGGCGAATGCTCTGTTGGCCTCGGCCATGCGATGAGTATCCTCGCGCCGCTTGATGGTTGCCCCGACTCCATTCGCGGCATCGAGCAGCTCACCTGCCAGCTTTTCCTGCATGGTCTTACCGTTGCGGGCCCGAGCCGCGGTCAGGAGCCAGCGAATGGCCAACGACTGTCGCCGCCGACCTTCAATTTGCACCGGCACCTGGTAGGTGGCGCCGCCGACACGTCGAGGCTTGACTTCGAGCATCGGCGTGGCATTGGTCACTGCCTGCTCGAAAACCTCGAGAGGATCACGACCTGAGCGCTCTCCGACCATGGTCATCGCGTCATACACGATTTTCTCCGCCAGGCCCTTCTTGCCCCGCTCCATCACCTTGTTGATGAACCGGGCCACAAGCTCACTGTTGTACTGAGCGTCCGGCATTGGAACGCGTGGCTCGATCTTGGTCCGTCGCGGCATGTTCACCTACCTGCTTTCGTTACACCATGTTTCCGAACGATGACTTCCTGACGATCATTCCCTGTCTGAGCGGGCACTGTTTCAAAGCCCTCAGGCAGACGAAAAAGCGGCTGGTGCTCATCTGCACCGTTCCGCTTTCTCCGTCGTGCTTTCTCAGTTTGGGCCCGCCGGACCGTGCGCACGCTCATCGCTGAGCGTCAGAGGGGCTAACCCTTCTTCGGCGCCTTGGTACCGTACTTCGAGCGCGCTTTCTTGCGGTTATCTACACCGCGGGCATCCAGCGTGCCACGGACGATGTGATACCGGACGCCAGGAAGGTCTTTCACCCTGCCGCCCCGCACCAGCACCACCGAGTGCTCCTGCAGGTTGTGCCCCTCGCCCGGAATGTACGCCGTCACTTCCATACCGTTGGAAAGGCGAACTCGGGCGATCTTGCGCAGCGCCGAATTGGGCTTCTTGGGCGTCATCGTCTTGACCTGGGTACAAACGCCACGCTTCTGGGGAGCTCCCCCATGCGAGCGGCGCGTTCGACCGGCATATCGGCCCAGCGCATTGTTGGTAAACCCAAGCGCAGGCGATTTGGTCTTCTTCTGAACGCTCTTCCGGCCCTTGCGGACTAACTGATTGATCGTCGGCACGACAAACTCCTAATGAGACGAGAGGCTACGATCCGTGCTCTGCGGGAGCCACTCTCCCACAGCTGCGGAGCCGCTCGCTCTGCAAGGTTCGAAGCCTGGATGTATGACCGGGCAGCAAATCCTCACGCTGCATCCACGTGCGGCGGACACAGCAGCAAACTATACCGCCGTCGGTGCACTGTCGTCAAGCTTCTGGGCCGCCTTCTCTGGAGATTATTTCGGCGCTCCTGGTGTCAAGGCTCATTGCCGCTGCCTGTCACTTTCAGGGGTTGCCGGGCGGGCGCCTGCTGACCCCCGCGTCAGCGCGACTCCGGAGTCGCCAACGTCGACAACGGCTCACAGTCCTCCCGGAAATAGAGCGTCAACTCAGCCCGGCCAGTGGTTTCCGGATCGTTCGACGACAAGCGGCCAAACATGGCCCGTTCGCTTAGCTCAGAAAACTCGGGATAGATGACTTC
>JBFWRO010000355.1:0-4090 GCA_050248865.1 Thermomicrobiales bacterium
CGATCAGATCTCGCGAGAAATGCGGATGGGCTTCGATTTCAAGGGTGACGCGCTGAAGGCGAGGACCCGCGACTACGACCTGATGCGGGACAAGGTCCTCTCAGAGCTCAAGCAGGCCTTCCGCCCGGAGTTTCTGAATCGTATCGATGCCAGCATCGTCTTCCATTCCCTGACGGCAGAGCAGATTCGGCAAATCGTCGACCTCGAGCTCAAACGCGTGCGAACGCAGCTGGCGGAGCAGGACATCAGCCTCGAAGTCACTATCGATGCCATGGATCTTCTCGCCGATCGTGGCTACGACCAGACATATGGTGCGCGCCCGCTGCGCCGCATCATTCAGAACTTGATCGAGGATCCACTTGCCGAAGGGCTGCTCGACAGCAGGTTCCACTCGAATTCAACCATCCGCGTCGAGGTCGAGGAGGATCTGCTGAAGCTCTCGGCCGTCGAGGAGCTGGCAGTCGTCTCCTGACGGCGTGTGAGGACGGCATAGCAATCGGGGCGGCGCTGCAGCCGCCCCGTTTGTCATCCCGAGTGAACTGGACAAGAGACCCGCTGATGAGCAAAAAGTCGTCCATCTATGTTTGCCAGCAATGCGGAGCGACCAGTCCCGGGTATCTTGGCCGGTGTCCCTCGTGTGGAACCTGGCAATCGATGGTCGAGACGATCGAGCCGCGACCGGGCCGGGGCCAGGTGCGGAAGAGTCCGTCCCCGTCCAGCCCGGTGCCCCTCGACGCAGTTTCTCTGGAGAAATCGCATCGCCTGATGACCGGTATCAGTGAGTTCGACCGAGTGCTCGGCGGTGGGCTCGTTCCTGGCTCGGTAGCATTGATCGGGGGCGACCCCGGGATTGGCAAATCGACGCTCGTCCTCCAGGCCGCGGCCAGTATCGCCGGACAGGGGCGACCGGTGCTCTACACCACCGGTGAGGAGTCGATCCAGCAAATACGCCTTCGCGCTGATCGGCTCGGGCTTACGTCCGGAGCCATTCACTTGCTCGCCGAACCGGAGCTGGAGAGCGTGCTCGAAGCTGCCGACGAGATGAATCCTGATCTTCTGATCGTCGATTCGATTCAGACAGCAATGTCGTCTGGTCTGGAATCGGCTCCTGGGAGTGTCGGTCAGGTGCGGGAAGGAGCGGCCAGGGTCATTCAGTGGGCAAAACCCCGCCAGATTCCGGCGTTGATTATCGGCCACGTCACCAAGGAAGGGACGATCGCCGGTCCGCGGGTGCTCGAGCATAAGGTCGATACCGTGCTCTATCTGGAAGGGGAACGGGTTCAGCAATATCGCATCCTGCGTGCCGTCAAGAATCGCTTCGGTTCGACGGACGAAGTGGGTGTGTTCGAAATGACCGGAGCGGGCCTAACAGAGATTGCCAACCCATCGCAGAGTTTTCTGCAGCAGCGCGTGTTGCACGCTTCCGGATCGGTGGTGACGGTCACCATCGAGGGGAGCCGTCCAATTCTGGTCGAGATGCAGGCATTGACGTCTCCCACGGCCTATGGTCTGCCGAAGCGGAGCGCAAACGGGATCGACTCTGGTCGCCTCCAACTGCTGGTCGCTGTCCTGCAGAAACGACTGGGACTGAATCTGGGCACGCAGGACATCTACGCCAACGTGGTGGGGGGACTGCGGATCAATGAGCCGGGGGCCGATCTGGCGGCCGCTCTGGCGATTATTTCCTCATTCCGGGATATCGAGTTCGATCCAGCGACGATAGCGATCGGGGAGCTCGGTTTATCAGGTGAGATTCGCTCGGTTGGGCAGCTCGAACGGAGACTTGGAGAAGCGAGCCGGCTGGGATTTACTCGGGCAATCGTGCCCGGTCACGGGTCCAATACGGTAAAAACTATCCCTGGCCTTGACATCGTGCGCGCAGGAACGGTAGTCGAAGCGGTTCGCGCGGCGTTCTCACCGTCATAGTGGCTGCCCTCTGGACCGGCGACTTTCCTTCACCAGCTCGAGAATCACATCGGTCAAGTGTCTGGCGGCATCCGGTGAAGCCACACTGAGCGCTCGCGTTCTCATCGAATCAAGCTTGCCTGGGGTTTCCAGTAGATGGCGGACCTCTCGAAGGAGACGATCGGGCGTCGCTTCCGCCTGCTCGAGGACAACCGCGCCTCCAACATCCCCCAGCACCTTCGCATTGAGCTGCTGTTCGCCGCCTCCACTCCCTGGCAAGGGAATCAAAATCGATGGCTTGCCGAGGACTGCCAGTTCGGCGACCATCCCTGCGCCGGATCGACAGAGAACGAGCGACGAAGCGGCGAAAATATCGCTCATTTCATCGCGGATATATTCGATAATCCTGTAGCGTTGCTGCCGCTCCGGTGTCAATGCGTCACGCAATGCCACGAGTCTCAGATAATCGCTGTTCGCTTCCTTTGGGCCGGTCTGATGGATGATCTGGGTGAGGTCGAGGAGCTGCGAGAGAACCCCTTCGACACGGACATTGAGCGGTGAAGAGCCTCGCGCTCCTCCCGTGACGAAGAGGAGAGGCAGCGCCGGATCGAGCGCGAAGTGATCGTAAACGCGGTCCGGCTGGCCATCCAGGATCGAGGCGCGAACAGGGTTGCCGGTGACAATTGAACGATCGCTGGTGAGCCTGCTACGCGACGCGGTTTCCGGAAACGAGAGCGCCATTACCCTCGAGAACCGGCTGTTGATACGATTGGCCAGCCCTATTGTCGCGGTTTGCTCGTGGGTAATCACTGGAGCCAGGCGCCAGGCGGCGATCACCGTCGGTACGCTGACGAATCCGCCTGTACTGAAGACGACATCGGGACGGAACTGGCGGACCGCCTTGCGAGCCTGTATCGTGCCGATCGGGATGCGTGCAGCATCAGGAATCGTGTGAAGACTGGCGTAGCGGCGGAATTTGCCAGCCTGGATGATGACGAAAGCGATTCCGCGGGCTTCGGCTTCTTCCCTCTCGAGTCCGCTGGCGCTGCCGATCCACTGGAGCTCGACTGGCTCTGCACGCCGCGCGAGTTCTTCCAGCACGGCGACGGCGGGGAGAACATGCCCGCCCGTCCCACCTCCGGCAATTACGATCCGTGGAGGCCTGGTGAATTCGGACAATGGGGGATTCCTCGCTGGAAACTGTTGCAGTGTTGTCGCGCCCCTGATCGAGTTCTTGCACTCTCCCCATGAGCGGGGCATCAGTATAGTGCGTGTCTGGGGGACAAACTGGTGTGCTACCATCGCTCGCCAGGTATGCGATTAGCCGATTGGAACGGTCAGGGACATCACCATGAATACCGAGACAATCAACCGACTTCGCAATGTGCTGACCGAACGGCGCGGTGAATTACAGCGTGAACTTGCGCATCTCGAGGATGAGTTGCGAGACCTGAGCGTCGAGCAGGACGATGAGCGCGGAGGAACCGGCAATCACTTTGCCGATGATGGCAGCAGCCTCGGCGAGCAGGAGCGCATCTCGACGATTGGTGGGGACTTTCGGGAGCAGGTGACCCAGATCGACCAGGCGCTGGAGCGCATTGCGGAAGGGACATACGGTACGTGCCGGCGATGCAACCAGGAGATCGCAGAGGAGCGTCTCGAAGCGATACCTTACGCGCCATACTGCATCCACTGTCAAATGCATCTCGAACGCCAGGCCGAGCTCTTTGGAGCGGCGCCGATCGTCAACTGACCCGACTGCGAGTGAGTTCCGATCAGTCGGTCACCTCAACTGACCGATGGAAGGTATTCAGCGCGGCACTGAGCGTGGTGCTTGTCGTTGATGTGCTGACGAAAGTCGTCGTCACGCGAAAGCTGGGGCCCGACGGCGACCGGGATTCGATCGACGTTCTCTCTGGTTTCCTCTCGTTTTCATATACGCGCAATAACGGTGTCGCATTCGGTCTCCTGCAAGGCGATTCAGCAATTGTCTGGATTTCCGTGTTTCTCGGTCTGGTGCTCGGCGGCTGGTTCGTCGTGTCGGCTATCGAATCCTCATCGACGCTGGAGATCGTTGCCCTCGGATGCTGCGCGGGCGGCGCAGTCGGCAACATCGCCAATCGCCTGGTCAGCGGGTATGTGACCGATTTCTTCGAGGTTGGCCGGTGGCCTTCATTCAATGTGG
>JBFWRO010000356.1:0-4089 GCA_050248865.1 Thermomicrobiales bacterium
ATTAGTATCTCTCAGCGACAATTATTTGCCTTCGACACGCCGTCCTGGGAGCGGGCATCGCTTCGCTGCCGCAGCGAGTTAGGTGACACACGCTTTGACGAGATACGAGTCGCCGCCGGAGATTATGGACCGTCTGACTGGCTTCGATTGGCGGCGCAAGTCATAGACTGCGCCGAGGCTGCCGAGCGGGAAGCAGGTTTGGCCACGCCATGAAAGGCCAGTCAGTGGTGTCACTGGGTGTCTTGTTGAAAGGCTATCGTCTCGCGGCCGCACTGAGTCAGGAAGAGCTTGCCGGGCGCTCCGGCGTGAGTGTGCGGACGATCAGCGACCTCGAGCGGGGAATCCGCGATACGGCGCGACTGGAGACGGTCCGCTTGCTGGCAACGGGACTCGGTCTCACGCAGGAAGATCGCGCGACGCTGATCGCTGCATCGATTGCGGGGATGGCCGCGGACCTGCCGAAAACCTGGAGTGGTTCGCTGCCTGGCAACCTCCCCGCACCACCAAATCCGCTGATCGGTCGCGACGCTCTGGTCCGCGAAATCGTCGGTCTGATTACCAACGGCAGCTCGAATCTCCTGACACTCACTGGTCCTGGCGGCGTCGGAAAAACCCGTATCGCGATCGAGGTGGCGTCCAGCATTGCTGCGGAGAGGAAGCAACCGGTCGTATTCGTCCCACTCGCACCGGTTTCCGACCCCAGGTTGGTGCCCTCCGCGATAGCTCACGCCCTTGCGATCCCACCGGGCGGGTCGCCTCCGGCAGATAGGGTGCTCGCAGTGCTTGCCAGGCGAAAGCTGCTGCTCGTGCTCGACAATTTCGAACATCTTCTCGATGCTTCGCCGTTCGTGGCCATGATCGCGGCGGGTGCCCCGGATGTGTCGCTGGTGATCACAAGCCGTTCCAGGTTGCGGTTGTCGATCGAGCGGGAGGTACCTGTTCCCCCCCTCCAGATCCCGGACCAGGGCGCTTCTACCGAAGAGATCTCTCGTTCTGGCGCTATTCAGCTTTTCTCTGCTCGGGCGACAGACAGCGAAGGGCACTTTGCGCTCACGGATGACACTGCCGGCACCGCCGCCGAGATCTGTCGCCGCGTCGATGGGCTGCCCCTGGCGATCGAGCTCTCAGCATCGAAGCTGCGGATGATATCCGCGGCGACGCTGCTGACGATGCTCGATCATCGTCTGCCGGTGCTCACCGGAGGACAGCGCGATCAGCCCGCCCGGCAACAATCGATGCGGGCCACCATCGAGTGGAGCTACGGTCTCCTTCACGCCTCTGATCAGAAGCTGTTCCGCTGGTTGTCGACGTATGGCGGAGGGTTCTCCCTGTCGGCAGTCGTCCTAACTGGTGCCTCGATAGGGCGCTCTGAGGCCGAAGCCATCGATGCACTGGATCATTTGCTCGACAGCGGCCTCATCGAGCGAATAGCTCGTCCAGCGTCCGAACCCCGCTTCCGGATTCTCGAAACGATCCGTGAATATGGAATGGAACAGCTTGGCAAACACGGAGAACTCGACGAGGCCCGGACCGCCAACGCTGAGTTCATCTATGCGTATATCGCCGATGGCGCCCCACCTCCGTGCGCAAGTGAGGACAATCACTGGCTCGCGCGAGTGGATCTCGAGGAAGCAAACATCGTGGCCGCATTCGATTGGATCTGCCGCCCGGAAACTGCGGAATGGGCCGTCCAGTTTGCTTCAGCCATAGGCTTCTACTGGGAAGTCAGGGGACCATACGTCGAAAGCGCCCTCCGCTTGCGACGAGCGATCGGACTCTCGCCGGTGGTCCCGTCCTCTTCCACAACGCATGCACTTTTCTGGGCAGCCAGTCTTTCGATGTATGCGCGGCAATTCGAGGTTGCGAGGGCGATTGGCGAAGAAGCGCTCACCATGGCCCGTTCCCTGGGGTATCTGCGAGGGGAGGCCTTCGCCCTTTCGATACTGGGGTGGATCGCTGACGTGAGCGAGAACTGGGACGAGGCCGCAGTTTTTCTCGAACAGGCGATTGCAAAATGGAAAGACGTTGATGAATTGCATCCTCAAGCGCAGCAAATGATGCTCCTTGGGGGCCGCGCCTATGTCCAGGGTGACTACGTCAAGGCCAGGGCGCTGGAGGAAAAGGCCATGGCGATCTTCGCGGGTCGCGCCAATGATGTCTGGATTGCCGCTGCCCATTGGTATCTCGGTTTCATCGATGTCGCCGAGGGTAAGTGGCATGACGCGGCGTGTCGGTTTTTCCACGCTCTCGAGCTGTGGTTGAGTGACTCGTTCAGCACGCATCTTTTCAAACCATTGATTCACCTTGCCGATGTCGCAGCCGCGATCGGTGACTGGGAAACGGCCGCGACCCTGGTCGGTAATTGTGATGAGACTCTGGAAGATTCCGGCGCCTTCCTTTTTCCATTTGATGTGCCGGCCTGGGAACGAGCCACCCAGCGCAGTAGGGATGCTCTCGGCGGCGCACGCTTCCAGCAGCTCCATTTCGAGGGGCGCGCCCTCGGACCTGCCGCCTGGCTCGCCCTCGCCGAAAAAGTGGTGGCTCGCGCGAATCCGGCTCAGCCGGCCAAGGATGGGCAATTCCTGCAATCCGGCGGTTAGGACGGTCCTCGAAGGCAGTCCACAGGAAAGACCCTGGCATACGAATTGCGGGCCAGGGTCCAAAGCCCTTTGAGCCGGCCATCGTGAGTGCAACGGTGGGGACCTTTCTTAATGAGTTTCGGAGGAATGTCAGCCTGGCAAACGGGCATTCGGGCCCGCCAGCGATTCGGAGGTGATCGAAGGCATGCACGATTTGAAGGAGACGCTGCTGGCGATCGAGCGGAGGTTCTGGGACGCTCCTCCCAATACTGCCGTGTATCAGGAGGCGTTCGCCGATGCCGGATTGATGGTTCTGCCAATGGAGGACGGAATCCTCGACAAATCTCAGGTGATCGAAAGCGTTCGCCTGTCGAGCGCCTGGACGAGCTACGAGTTGAGCAATGTCCAGCTTCTGCATATGTCCGCCGGTTGCGAGGCGCTGATCTATCAGGCTCGCGCTGAGCGATCAGGACAGGTCGCCTACCGGGCCTTGATCACGAGCATCTACCGCGAAACCGAAGAACGCTGGATCATGGTGTTTCACCAGCAAACTCCCATGCCCTGAATTGGCGGAAACCAGTGAATATCATCCACGTTACGTTTCAGGTGATAGGATGAAGATGGTCCTTTGAAATTTCCAATCGATTGCGAATCTGGACATGGCGGATTCAGACTTCCCCAGCCTCGGCTCTCAGCTTCGGCGCTTGCGACTGGCGGCCGCGCTGAGCCAGGAAGATCTGGCCGGGCGCTCCGGCGTGAGTGTACGGACGATCAGCGACCTGGAGCGGGGAATCCGCAGTACCGCGCGACTCGAAACATTGCGACTTCTGGCGGAAGGGCTCGGACTCTCATCCTTCGATCGTGCGTCGTTGATCGCGGCAGCGACGACTGACGTTGCTCCTGGAACACCGCTCCATGGCGACGAGTGCGTTACGACCTACCTCCCCTCTCCACGGAACCAGTTGATTGGGCGGAGCTGGCTGGTCGATGAGATCGTCGCCGTCTTTGAAAGAGATGGAATTCGCCTGCTGACCCTCACAGGTCCCGGCGGCGTCGGCAAAACTCGACTGGCGCTCGAGGCAGCGTCTCGCGTTGTGGACAACACGCAGCAGCCGGCAATTTTCGTCCCGCTCGCTCCGGTGACCGATTCGGCGCTCGTACCGGTGGAAATCGCGCAGGCACTCGGCATTGCCATTGGTGCGGAGTCGCCGGCGGACCACGTCGTGAACTTCCTCTCCCCACGGCGATTGTTGCTCGTTCTTGACAATTTCGAACATCTGCTGAGTGTCGCGCCCTTCATTGCCAGAGTGATTGAGGCGGCACCCGGTGTCTCGCTGCTGGTGACGAGCCGGGCGCGACTGCGCATTTCCAGCGAACGGGAGATCCATGTTCCTCCGCTCGAGTTGCCTGATGCGAGGGCGGATGACGCTGAAATTCAAAGCGCCGGTGCAGTGCGTCTCTTCACAGAGCGGGCAGTGGCGGCCACAGGTCAATCAGATCCTCTGCGAGC
>JBFWRO010000357.1:0-4083 GCA_050248865.1 Thermomicrobiales bacterium
CTGTATGACCTGAAGGCGCCGATGCGCGATGGTGTGCGTCTTTCGACTGATGTCTTCCTGCCAGATTCGCCGGGTGCGTGGCCGACGATCGTCTTGCGGACGCCGTACCAGAGCCTCTGGAGCCGGTGGATAAAGCACGCGATCTGGTGGGCGGAACGGGGTTATGCGTTCGTCATCCAGGATTGCCGTGGAAAGTTCGAGTCGGAAGGGAACTTCTATGCCTACATTCACGATGGCGTCGATTCGTATGACACGCTGAGCTGGATCGCAGGTCAACCGTGGTGCAACGGCAAGATCGGCACATGGGGTCGCTCGTACGGAGGAATCTATCAGTGGATGCTGGGGCCATTGCAGAGTCCGGATCTGACTTGCATGGCTGCTCATGTGATCAGTGACGATTTCTTCCGCGACAACCACTACATCGGCGGCGCGTTTCAGCTAACACTCTCGATTATGGCGGCGATCTGCTTCTCGGTGAATGTCGACATCACACAGGAAGGAAGCGCCCAGCTCTACAACAACAAGCGGTTCATGCGGCAACTGCCGCTCGTCGATATGGACGTCGCTGCAATCGGACGGGAAATTCCCTTCTGGCGCGACTGGCTCGAGCACGACCGTTATGACGAGTACTGGGAAGCGATCAGCACAACCGGCAAGCACCATTTGATCGATGTCCCCGTATTCCAGCAATGCGGCTGGTACGATGCCTATCCCACCTCGACCTTCCGTCATTTCGAGGCGATGACCTCTCAACCGGCGGACGAACATATCCGAAATTCACAGAAAGTGCTGATGGGTCCCTGGTCACACAGCATCCCGACCTCCAGCCGCCTGGCCGAGATCGACTTCGGTCCCCACGCCTACCGCTTTCTCAATGAAGAGGACAAGCGCTGGTACGACTACTGGCTGAAGGGCGAAGAGAACGGGATCATGGATGAACCGCCGATCCAGATCTTCGTTATGGGAGAGAACAGATGGCGGTTCGAAGACCGGTGGCCGTTGCCCAACACCCAGTACACGCCCTGGTTCCTTCATAGCGGCGGGAGAGCAAACTCTCTTTTTGGCGACGGTACGCTTTCGATGGACGCTCCGGCCTCCGAACCCGCAGACCGCTTCACATACGACCCGGAGAATCCGGTGCCAAGCGTGGGCGGAAACAATTCCACCAACGATTGGTCGCAGTCGGCGGAAGAGCCCATCATTCCCGGTCCTGTCGATCAGCGAATGATCGGGCGCCGCGATGATGTGCTGGTTTATACCAGCGCGCCGCTGGAACAGGATCTGGAGGTGACCGGGTACCTGGAGATGGTGCTCTATGCTGCGACTTCAGCGAAGGACACCGACTTCACCGTAAAGCTGATCGACGTCTTTCCGGATGGCTATGCGATGAATGTCTCGGAAGGCATCATCCGGGCCCGGTATCGACGCGATGACAGCAAGCCAGAACTCGTGGAGCCGAACGAAGTCGAGCAATACTCGATCCGGATGTATGCGACGAGCATGGTCTTTCGGAAAGGGCACAAACTGCGGCTCGATATCTCCAGCAGCAGCTTTCCAAGGTTCAGTAGGAATCTCAACAATGGAGAGCCAGTGGCGACTTCGACGCGGATCGTGGTAGCGGAACAGACTGTTCTGCATTCGACGGCGTATCCGTCGCATGTCGTGTTGCCGGTGATTCCGCGGGATTGAGCGTTCTGATTACTGGCTGCTGCCGGGCGACATTCACGTCGGCCATGGGAACGAGAGATTCTTCGCCCCAGTCGGAAAGGAAGAGCAACGTGACGCCTGAGGTACGCCAGGTGAGTTCAAATCGTTTCTGATTCTGAGGACATGATGTCCCGGGCGCGGGCGATCATTTCGAGAAGGAGGTCGAGGTCGATGCCGGCCAACCGCTCGAAGCTGATCACGCTTTTGCCCGTTTTCACCTTGCCGAGCTTCTTTCCGTAGATTTCGGCAAGGTATTTGTCACCCTCCACGGCATTGACATAGACGCTGATGTAGTTCTTCTGGAGGGCGAGACCGACGATGTGCCATTCGACGATTTTTCCGCTGCGGTTTTTGTAGACGTGGTTTCCATAGGCGATGATTTCCTGCTCAGTGCCTCCCCAAAACGTACCTTCGATCAGGTAGCGCTCGTGGTCCTTCATCACCTCGGTGATGGCCATGTCGAGCTGGCGAATGTCGGCGGCCTGCGGTTCAGGCAGGGTCTGGAGGTACTGATCCGGAGTTCGGGACGAACGCTGCATCGATGACTCCCCCGCTCAATGGCCCCTGGACGAATGGACTGGTTTTCATTTCGCCCCGGATCGGGCATTATGGTAGGACATTCGGTAATCGTAGCGCAGAAGGACTGAGGGACATGGCAGCAGGCACCAAAGATGATCCCTGGACGCTGAAAACACCGCCGCAGACATCGGAATACCAAATGTATCGTGACACCCGGGACGGTACGGAGGTGATCGTGTGCGTCGTTGGAACGACGACGCTGTACTACGATGCCCGGTGCGTCATCGATCTCCACGCGATGCTGAAGGCGCATGGCGACTGGATGGAACTGGGAAGCGCCGACGAGCAGAAGCCGGCCAAAGAAGGAACGGTCGAGGCCTGGGGTCGCTCCGCGGACAATCCCATTGGCGGCTGGTATGGGTTGAAGAAAGGTCTGCGGGGGCGGTTTGGCATGTACGTACCACCCTTGCTGGAAGAGTTGGGGATGGCGGAGGTGGAGCACAATCCGCGGAACAACCGGATGCGGGCCATCTAAACGACTCGGCGGGACTGGCGGGAGGGATTCGCGGTTTTCGCTGGGTGCAACCTGCGACTCTCGATCACGATCCAGCCGGACCGATAAATGGTGTGCCACTCTGAGTTTCCATCTGGGCCGAACCACTCCCTGGGCGCGATGACTAGCTGCTGGTGATGGGTGGACAACCAGGCGCCCCACCAGCTAAACGAGCTATTCGCGATCACGTGATGGTGGCACTGACTCATCAGATAGAGGTCGCTGATGCGATCTGTACCTGCGATAAAGAGCGGATCTGGATAGCTCGACAGAAATCCGCTCGACTCGCACCAGCCGATATCGTCACTGAAAATCACCGGTTTGAAACCATCAGGGAAGGTGCGCCGAAGAACCGCCAGGGCTCGCTCGTAGTAGTCGGTGGTGTGGAGGTTGACCAGGAGGCGCGGGGCCAGCAGATAGTCGCCGCGGCGAACGTGAACACTGACAACCGGGAGGCTCGAGGATTCTATGGCCGCTTTCCATCTCGCCGCCCCGCGATGCAACGGTCTGCGAAATCGGAGCACTTTCCTCAGTTCGCTGGCACAATCGTCGAAGTAGCTCGAGGATTGAAAGTATCCGGCATAGTCACAGCCATCCGCTCCCCAGGCCATTTCGGGCGAGTAGAGATGCGACCGCTCGGGCCAGCTGGCCACGATTTCTCGCCGATACATCTGCGCGTAGATGTGACCAGGTACGACAGCGACGCGTTGCCCAGTCTCGACATGGAAGTGCTCGAGGTCGAATCCGGGGCGATCGGCATCAATGAATGCCTGACGGCGCTGCCTCGCAGATTGGCCGAAGAGGAACGCATACTGGAACAACTGATTTCCCAGTTGTCCCATCGTCCCGATCGTGGAGTTGGTAATCATGGCAGCAAGCGATCGAGGTTCATGATTGACCGTCTTTCATCCTGCACCAAAGCGTAACTGGCGACACTGACTTACCGCTACCGGAGCAGCTCGTGAGAGTCGTGACCTGGAATTGCAATATGGCCTGGGCCAGGAAATCCGAGCGGATCTTGGCCATGCAACCGGATGTGGTCGTGCTGCAGGAGTGTTCGGAGCGGGATGCGCGAGCCACCGGCGCCAGGCATGTGTTCTGGACCGGAGCCAATCGGCACAAGGGACTGGCGGTCCTGGTGTTCGGCGATGTCGAGGCAAGCATTCACCCGTGCGCAACGACCACGTTGCCCTGGTTTTTGCCGGTGACGATCGACCGATCGATCAATCTTCTGGCGATCTGGGCCTGTGTCAAGAGCTGGAAGATCCGGTACGTGAAGCTCAGCCATCAGATCGTCGACCGGT
>JBFWRO010000358.1:0-4078 GCA_050248865.1 Thermomicrobiales bacterium
CTGACCGCCGATGTTTCGCTTTTTCGGTAGCGGTATTGCGGAATTCTTGCGGACGTGTGGTTGTTCGGCGACCGGTACTCCAGGTTTCCTTCAGTGAACGTACAATATGAGGGCGAAGAACAAACGTTGCAGACCTGGAGGATTCGTTCTTGAGTACCCAGCCGACCGCCTGTGTAAATTGTGGCGCCCCAATGGCGCCCGACGCGCGTTTTTGCGAAGTGTGCGGAACGCCCGCTCCATCTTCGAGCATCCCGACGCCTCCGAACAACCAGATGCCCATGCGAACAAGGTATGCGGCGCCCTCGGCACTGGCATACAGTGGGTCCGATCCATTGCTGGAGTTCGACGTCGAGTATCCGGAGCGGCTCTCACGCTGGATGATTTTCGTGAAGTGGCTACTGGCCATTCCACATTACATCTTCCTCTGGTTCTTTGGGATCGGCGTCTCGATCGTCTGGTTCATTGCGTTTTTCGCCATACTGATCACGGGAAAGTTTCCGCGCGGCATGTGGGATTTCATGCTGATGTATATGCGCTGGTCGGCCAATGTGGCGGTTTACGCGTTTATGCTTCAGCGCGATGAATACCCGCCGTTCGGCGATGCTTCATATCCAGTGCGCCTCGATTTGGAGTATCCAACCTCGCTCTCGCGGTGGATGATTTTCATCAAGTGGATTCTGATCATTCCTCACGCGTTTATTCTGGGAGTTCTCGGAATCGCACAATACATCTGCGTCTTCATCGCTTTCTTTGCAATTTTGATCACCGGAAACTATCCCCGTAGCCTGTTCGACTTCGTCACTGGCGCTTTGCGCTGGACATACCGGGTGAGCGCATACATCTATTTCATGACGGACCGGTATCCGCCTTTCAGCCTCGAGTAGACGTTCGATGCGCGACGAGACATTGCGAGCGTGGGCACGCGTGCTCACCGGCTATTGCACCGCTGTGCAACCTGGCCAGCGCGTGCTCATCACCGGGGAAACGGCGGCAGAGCCGCTCATGCGTGCCGTCTTCCGGGAAGTGATCGCCGCGGGCGGGTTCCCGGTGCTCTGGCCGGTGCTGAGTGGCCTGCACGCCGCGTTGCTGGCCCATGGAACGGATGAGCAAGTCGAGTACATCTCGCCGATCGAGCGATTCACACGGCAGGAAGCCGATGTGTCCATCCGGATTATTGCTGAGCGCAACACTCGTTCGAGTTCACAGATCGATCCCGAAAGATCGGCGGTGTTCACGAGAGCGCGGTCCGGACTGCAGCGCAGTTTCATGGAGCGCGCTGCACAGAATGACTTGCGATGGTCGCTCACAATCTTTCCCACAGACGCGTATGCCCAGGACGCTGACATGTCCACTGCTGATTTCGAGCAGTTCGTATACCGGGCCTGCAAACTGAATCACCCAGATCCGGTGGCTGCCTGGAATGATCTGCATGACGAGCAGGCGAGACTCATCGATTGGCTGGCCGGAAAAGAGCAATTCCGTATTGTCGGGCCGGAGACCGATCTGACGCTCTCGGTTGAAGGACGGACCTGGATCAATTCAGATGGCAAGCGCAATTTCCCTTCCGGAGAAATCTTTACTGGTCCCGTGGAGACTTCGGCGACAGGGACGTTCAGTTGTGGATTCCCGGTGATCCATGCGGGCCGCAGGATGACAGGCGTGAAGCTTCGATTTGTCGATGGCCTCGTGGTCGACGCCAGCGCTGCAAATAACGAGGCGTATTTACTCGAAGCGCTGGACACAGACGAAGGCGCCCGGCGACTGGGTGAGGTCGCAATCGGGACCAACTTTGACATCGACCGCTTTACGGGACAAACCCTGCTCGACGAAAAAATTGGTGGGACCGCCCACATTGCGATTGGCGCAGGCTATCCGGAAACCGGAAGCGTCAATCGCTCGGCGATCCACTGGGATCTGATTACGGATCTCAGAAAGGGCGGCAGAATCGAGGTCGACGGGCAGCCCATGCTGGTCGATGGCAGGTTCGTGATCTGAGCAGCGCTCATGCCGATTGGCCGGCAGAGTGCAAGAATGTCATTGCCTCGGCGATTCCGGATTGCGAACCGAAACTTCCGGCTTTGGTCACGATGGGGATCCCCGCGCACGGGCCTCCGCCGAGCACGCCCCAGGGAATCGCCGCACTGACCTCCCCGCGCACCCAGATAAAATCCGCATCGATCTGCGTGCATACCGCCGCGGCAATGTCACCTCCGGTCAGCAACAGCGAACCGCACAGCCCATCGAGAATCGGCCCGGCAGCAACCCATGCCAGTTGTTCGGACAGCACCTGGCCATCGAGCATCGAGGGGGCGAAGCCCGCGGTCGTCAGAATCGTGTCTTTGCCGGCCCGAAGGTGGTCCCTGATGCGCTCGCGGAGGTCGTCGATTTCGCGAGATGTCCATCGATGCTCGATCTGAAATGGGCGAACCACTGCCGCGCCCTGACCCCTGGCGAATTCGACCTGACGGGCACAGACCTGGTGGGCTGAACCTGCGACGCAGAATGCTGGAGCCGGCGATGCCCGAATGTTCCCCCTGGTAAGTCCGCGCGGCGGCAGACAGCACTTCGAAGCTACTGCGGTTCCCAAACCGGCAGATCCGACCGGAAGGATGTCGGGCCGATCGACTATCGCTCTGGCGATCATCAAGAGGTCATCCTCGGTTTCGGCGTCGACAATAAGCAGTGTGGGGGATTCGCCGGTTTGGATGAGGCGGTCCAACGCGCCCTGGCTTCGCAGTGACGCGAGGTTGACTGCGACGACTCTCATGCCGGCGGGAAGTGAGAGAATCGTCTCCACCGAGGAACTCGGTTTCCCCTCTCCGAGTGTCGTCAGGTGCAACGGATGCCCGTTGATGACGACCTGTCCGTCGACGACCGTCCGCCCCTGAGCAGGCAGTGCCGGAGCGCAAACGGCGATTTCGCAACCGATGGCCTGCATAATCATTGGTATTTCGGCGCCCGGATGACCGCGCATCGCACTATCGATCTTCTGGAACCAGCGGCGGGGCTCCCCATTACAGCGTGCTCGGGCGAGCGTCGCGCTCACGCGCTGATAGACATCACCGGATCCGGCATCCCGGCAGTCGGTGGAGAGGGCCAGGACTTCTGCTTCTGGTGTCGTCAGTCCGGCGAGCGAGAGAACGACGGCCAGGCCAGTCGAGGCAAAAGCCCCAGCGGTGTCGGCAGCGCCCGTCAGATCGTCGGCAATAATGACGAGCTGGGGAGCCGTCACATCAGACCCTTTTTGCCGCGCGCGCACCAACCATCTTCACGGCGATATCGATCGCCGCCAGCATGCTCTCCTCGCTAGCGATTCCCTTGCCGGCGATGTCAAAGGCCGTACCGTGGTCTACCGAGGTCCGGACGATGGGCAGGCCGACGCTGACGTTGACACCGGAATCGAACGCCAGGAGTTTCATCGGAATGTGACCCTGATCGTGATACATCGCCACCACGATGTCGAACTCGCCCTTGGTTGCCTTCAAGAAGACCGTATCTCCGGGTTGGGGATCAGTGACGCGGAGTCCGCGCAGGCGCGCGGAATCGATCGCAGGTTGAATCTCCTTGCTCTCTTCGTTGCCGAAAATGCCTCCTTCCCCAGCATGCGGGTTCAATCCCGCCACAGCGATGAGCGGGTCGTCGATGCCGAGAGCGACACAGGATTGATAGGCAATCTCGATCACCTCTTCGACCCGCTCCTTGCGGACTCGCTGAAGAGCTTCGGACAGCGCCACATGGGTGGAAACATGGACGACCCGCAAATTCGGTCCGACCAGGAGCATGCTGACTCGTTCGGCGTTCGTCCGCTCGGCCAGTAGCTCGGTATGACCTGCGTAGGTAAATCCGGCCGCGTGCATTGCCGCCTTATTCAGGGGCGCAGTGACGATGCCATCGACATCCCCTGCTACGGCCAGATCCGTGGCGTAGAACACGTATTCGACAGCCGCTTTGCCACTGCTTGCAGCAATTTCTCCGAACGGGCAATCGCGGGGATCCGCATTCTTGAGGTCGATGAGAGAGACAACGCCTGGTTCGAAGGCGCCAAGCGCCGGATCTGTCACGTTCAGGATCGAGGGTG
>JBFWRO010000359.1:0-4056 GCA_050248865.1 Thermomicrobiales bacterium
ACTCGATCAGGAAGTCGACGTCACTTCGTTCCGGATCGAACTCTCCAGACACGGCCGAGCCAAAAATTTCTAATCTGGCGACGCCGTACTCCTCACAGAGCCGGATGATTTCGTCCAGATGTTTTTCCACGTCAGGGTGAATCATATGAGTAACCAGCGCAACCCGATTCGAGAGCGTTCATCAGCTAAGATGCTCATACGATACACCCTTTGAATCCGGGCAATCAGAGGAACGAACCGTGCAGGCCGATGCGATCTTCGTGAATGGACCCATCATTTCTGTCGACCCTGCGCACCCCGCTCCGCAGGCAGTGGCGGTTCTTGCCAACCGGATTGTGGGCGTCGGTTCGCGAGATGACATTCTCACGTTTTGCGGTCCGCAAACTCGCGTCATAGACCTGGGCGGCCGTTGCCTCCTGCCCAGCCTGAACGACAATCACAACCACCCTATGGCGTTCGGCGAATCGCTGAGCCAGATCGACGCCACTCCGGCCTCGGCGCCGACCCTCGCTGCGCTGCAAGACGCTTTTCGGTCACGCTCCAGAGAGCAACACGGCGAGGGCTGGCTCATCGCCCGGGGATACGCCGACTCCCGCCTCGACATTCACCGACACCCAACCCGCTATGAACTCGACGAGGCCACCGGCGGCCAGCCAGCGATTCTGGTGCGGACCTGCGGGCACCTTTGTGTAGCCAACTCGGCGGCGCTACGCATCGGTGGCGTCACTTGCGACACACCCAGCCCCACCGGTGGGCAAATCGACCGCGATGACACGGGAGAGCCGATTGGGTTATTGCGAGAAACCGCCCAGTCACTCGTTCGCTCGCATATTCCCCCAGCCAGCCGGGCGGAAATCAAGCAATTTCTCAGAGCGGCCGGAGAGCGATTTCTGGCATACGGCATCACCAGCGTCGGGGAAGCGCGAATCAAGGACTCCGACGAATTCGGCGCGTATCAGGAACTGGCCCGAGACGGCGAATTGCCCATGCGGACCTTCACGATGATGATGATCGACGAAACGCTCGACGATCTGACCAGCCTCGGCATGAGCACCGGGTTCGGCAGCGACTGGCTTCGTCTCGGTCCGGCAAAGGTTTTTCAGGACGGTTCCGGTGGCGGCCGCACTGCGGCGATGACGGTCGATTACCGCAACGACCCGGGCAATCGGGGGATCACCATCTATGACCAGCAGGAGCTGAACGAGCGCTTCACCCGGGCGAACGCCGTGGGGTTCCAGATGGCGGCACATGCCATCGGCGATTTGGCGATCACGATGGTTCTCGACGCCTGTGAAGCCGCGCTGACGGCTCATCCTCGCCCCGACGCCCGGCCACGCATCGAACACTGCGGCATGTGCACATCCGAGCACCTCCGCCGGATGAAGGCGATGGGCGTCGTGGCGGTTCCGCAACCTTCCTTTATCTACTACCTTGGCGACTCATACATCGAGAATTTCACTGACGAACAGCTGGCGATGTCGTATCCGGGCCGGTCCTGGATCGATGCCGGGATCGTCGCCGCTGGCAGCTCGGATGTGCCCGTTGTTTCCGCCGATCCGTTCGTCAACCTGCGCAGCGCTGTCACCCGCTTGACTCAGGACGGCCAGCGGATGGGTCCGAACCAGGGCGTGACGATCGACGAAGCGATCCGCATGTTCACGATCAACGGCGCTTTTGCCTCGTTCGAGGAGGACATCAAGGGCTCGATCAGCGAAGGCAAGCTGGCCGATCTGGTCGTGCTGGATCGCGATCCGCGGACAGTCGAGCCGGAGGAGTTGCACAGCGTGCGTTGCGAGTTGACGATGATCGATGGGCGGGTGGTGTACGAGGCGTAGGCAATGGGCAAAGGGCAATAGGCAATCGGGGCTCCATAGCAGTGGGTATCTGCGGAATTGCCAATGACTGATCGGTTTGCACGAGGATAACGGGACATTCTTTTGAGGCCCGCCAGGCCCCCTCCGACGCGGAGGTCTGAGGCTACGCATTCGACGTCCGGACCGCACACGTGGCACCAACCGTTGGACAGAGGGTAGGCTATCGCACCTATTGCTTCTTGCCCTCGTCCCTTAGCTCCGGAGATCTCCGTGCCCGACGCTGCAGACGGCATCCGCGCGATCATCGACCGCTACGAGGCCGAAAAAAATTTCTCCGGCGTCTGTTACGTGCGGGCGGGCGAACGGGTGTTGGTGCACGAGGCGCGGGGGCTCGCGCATCGGGGGTTCGGCATTCCGAATACGATCGACACCCGGTTCGATATCGCCTCGATCACGAAGCTCTTTACCGCCGCCGCGGTGCTACAGCTCGTCGACCGAGGAACGCTGTCCCTCGACACCCGACTGATGCCTGCCCTTGGCATCACCGGCACGCCGATCAGCAACGACGTCACGCTGTTTCACTGTTTGACCCATTCCTCAGGCATCGGTGACGACGCCGAGGAAGAAGACGATGAGGACTATGAGCTCCTGTTCGCCGACAAACCTAATTATTCGATCCGCGAAACGCGTGATTTCGTTCCCCAGTGCACCAGCAGGGCGCCAAATTTTGCTCCCGGCCAGGGCGTGCGCTACAACAATTGCGCCTTTGTGCTGACTGGACTGATCATCGAGAAGTTTACGGAAATATCGTACCGCGACTACGTTCGTCAGAACATCTTTGCGCCGGCAGGCATGGTTGGCGCCGATTTCTGCGCGATGGATGGCGTCTGCCCTGAACTGGCCGAGCACTACAAGGACATCCAGTATGCGGATGGCCGCACCGAGTGGCGGAAAAACACCTACTCCTATCCGCCGATCGGTTCGCCTGATGGCGGGGCGACGGTCACTGCCGTCGATCTCGACCGCTTCTACCAGGCTGTCCAGTCGGGAATATTGATGAGCGCAGAGTCGAGCGCGCTCTTCCTCGCTCCACAGGTCGAGCGGCCGGACGACCAGGGACCGGATTGGTACGGCTTCGGGTCAGATATCGAAGTCGACGCCGAGGGACGGGTCTCACGGTATGGCAAGGAAGGAATGAACGCCGGTGTGTGCAGTCTGGCCGCCTGGTACCCGCAGCGGGATGGCGCAGCGATCGTTCTTGCCAATCAGATGTGCGATGTCTGGGCGATGGTTAGGGAGATCGAGGCGATCTTCACTTGAGATCATGAGAAATGAAAGGATCCGCGTTCGATGACCAAAGCAGGTGTGTATCTTCCGGTTGGAATTCAGGGCGAATACGCCGGTCGCGATGCGGCCTACATGTGGGAACGGGTCACGTACCTGGCGAAATTGGCCGAGTCACTCGGTTTTCCGGCGATCCGCGTGCCCGATCACCTGACCAATTGCCGGGCCGACGATGATGCGCCAACGCTGGAGGTCTTTACAGTCCTCTCCGCGGTGGCGATGATCACCACCAGAGCGACGCTGGGACAGTCGGTGCTCTGCGCGGCATTCCGCAATCCCGGATATCTCATGAAACAGGTCACCACGCTCGATGCCATCAGCGGTGGCCGTGCGGAGCTCGGGCTGGGCGCGGGATGGTGGGAACCGGAATGGCGACAGTATGGCTACGGTTTTCCGCCAGACCGGGAAAAGTTGCACATCCTGAAGGAAACGCTCGAGGTCGCTACCCGCATGCTTCGTCCCGGACGCGCGTCCTATCAGGGAAGCTGGATCACGATCGATAACGCCGTCTGCGAACCCAAGGGATTTCCCGGACACACGATTCCGATCATTATCGGCGGCAATGGTCAGAACGTGACCTGGCGACTGGCGGCGAAGTATTGCGACGAGCTCAACCTCTCCGGTCCGACCGTGGATCAGGCGCGCGAGTGGCTGCCGATCATCGCCCAGCGCTGCGAGGAGGTCGACCGCGATCCGGCGACGCTGCGCATTTCCGCGCAGATGTGGTGGAACAAGCCGGGCACACAGGAGCGTTCGCGCGTCGAGCAGCTACAGGAGTTGCAGGAGCTGGGATTTTCGCATCTTTTCACCGATTTCAAGGAAGCGGCGGAGACGGATGAGCCATTTCTCTCCTGGGCGGAAGATTGCCGCATCGCGGGACTGGAGATGTATTGACACA
>JBFWRO010000360.1:0-4051 GCA_050248865.1 Thermomicrobiales bacterium
CCCAGCGCGTTCCGTCCGAAGGAGGCTGGGATCCGCTACGATTTCGCGTCCATGCCGGGGACGCACTCAAGCTGAATCTGTAACATTTTGCCGAGGCAACTGCTCCCGGCAAACGCACGCTTATTCGTCCACCGGGAAACCGCAGTCCGGACAAAATGCATCACCTTGACGCAAGAGCATGCCGCAATTGGGGCAGATACCTGAACTCTCTCGCCGATCACGAGCTTCCTCGGCTTTGAAGCTGAGTGCCTCGGACGCAGATGACTTTTTCGCCCCGTACTCCGGCATGTCGCTCACTCCGATGGATCTCGAGATGAATGCATCCGGAAGCGGAGAGTGGTGAGAGGCGGGAACGTCGTCGTACAAATGTGCCGGGTGATCGGAGGCCGCCGGCGCATGCGGCATCTGACGCTCATCCGTCAGCGTCGGAGCCAGGTCATAATCCTGGCGATTCTCATGCACCGTCAACTCGTGCACAGCGGTCGAACTGCGGCACGCCCGCGAGCCGGAAGGGGCGTACGAATTGCTGCGCGCCAGAACGGACGAGCCACGATATGCTGCCTGAGCTTCGAACTCCTGAACGAAGTCGGCGTCCGGCGGTCCCAGTATCCAGCCGACGACGATCATCAGCGCCAGACCCAGGCCGATCGACAGTACGAGCACATTGAAGTCGCTCCACAAGGCACTGGCGATTCGCGTGTCTCCCAAAGCCGACTGCGCTTCGCCGCGAAGGAAGACGAAGTAGTATCGAAGAACCAGGCCGATTGTCAGGGTTCCAAGTCCCAGCCCAGCGATCAACCCACCCGCTCTGTTTCTCCAGTCACCCGGATATCGCCGAATCAGCGGACCGAATCCAGAGCCGACAAGCACCATCGCAGCAATGATGAACAGGGTCGAAGAAACGAAACGACCGGTCGCGACAGACAGTGGCAACCAGTCGGCGAGCCGGTCACCCAGGTCGTCGGCCCACCAGAGCGCCAGTTCTGAACCGAGAAGCGATCCTCCCAGATAAAGGAGGGTGCGAACAATGCCCTGCCAAAGCCCGATGACCGCCACGAGCCCGATAATCAGCCCGATCAGGATGTCGAGCAGGGTACTTTGGTTCATCTTCCGCTGCCTGGTCGCATCGTTCGGGTTCCCGCATAAGCAAGTGCAATTCGCGCCAGACTCGCGAGCGACAAGCCACGAAACAGGTTTCCTGCTCACCCAATTCTAAGCGGACGGAGGAGTCTCCGCAGCAACAGCGCTAACGACAACCCTCCTGTCGCCCGGTTCGAGCGACAGGAGGGTGCTGACCGCAATGATCGACGGAGATCAGGACTCCCGGGGAAGCACCACGACGTCGGCGTCGAACTTGACCGGAAGCCGACCAGTCCAGGGACCCTGCCGCGTGCCCTGGAGGTACGGTTTCTGGACGTACATTTGAATCCAGTATCCGAGTGGCACGTATACCGCGTTGTTCAGCAGGAGCTCTTCAGCGCGACGGTATGTCTCGTTACGGGTTTCTTCGTTCGCGTCCTGATCGGCATCATCGGTGATGTTTTCGAATTCCGCAGCATCGGCGCCCGGATCGAAGTCACCAGATGGCTCGAGGTCCTCGTGCCAGTTGAAGACTCCCCTCATATATTGTGAATCAGGCGAGCACACTTCGTTGAGGATTCGCGGAGTATCCCAGAGATTCCACCAGCCGATGATGTCGAACTGGCGCCCCCCAACATCAGCATCCATGTCAACAATTTGCTGACGTGTCAGCGATGTGTCGTGCTCGATGACCACGCCAATGTTCTCTTCGATCATGCTCAGTAATGCTGCGGCTCGATTCTTGTCAGCATCTGAATCCTCCGACGGCTGTCTGTAGACGATCGCCGGCAGGTCTTCCCTGTTCTCGAAGCCAGCCTCGGCCAGTGCAGCATTCGCGGCATCGACATCGAAGGTCAGCCCCTCAGGAGCCTGGTAGTTCGCGATGAGCCCGAGCACCGGGGGCGTGAACGAGGAGGCTGGGTTCCATGTCCCTTCCCAAATCTCGTTTGCGAGCACCTCCTTGTCGATCGCCTGAGCGATCGCGCGCCGAACCCGCACGTCATTGAAGGGCTCCTGCCGAAAATCCATGCCGATTGCGGTGACGCTGCCCTGTGGATCGATCGCCACAAGTTCTGAGGCCAGCGCTTCGTCCTCTTCGACCGTCGATTTGAGCGACAGGGGGACATCAGCTGAAATCACTTCGTCGGCAATGTACATGTCGAGTGCAGTGTTCGCCGCCTCCGGACCCGTCAGGAATGTCCAGACAATGCTCGAAATCGACGGCGAGTTGCCACCATAGTGATTGGCGTTGGGTGTCATCACCAGCTGCGTGGCCGGATCGAACTCACTGAACTGCCAGGGGCCGGTACCGGCGCCGTGCAGGACAAACTCCTCTTCGCCGTACTCCTCGAGCACAGCGGGATCGATAACACTCCAGACAAACGAGGCCATGAGCGACGGGAAATACGTGAACGGATGATCGAGCGTGACCGTGACGGTTCGATCGTCCGGATTGTCGATACCGAGGAGGTCGCTTCGTTTGGCCACGTAACGACGATAGCCCGAAATCGACGACATGAAGCTCGACATCGGCGAGAGGTTGTCGGGATTCAGCGCGCGCACCCACGACTGGATGACAGCATCGGATGTCACCGGATTGCCGCTGGCGAACATTGCGTCTTCACGAAGAGTGAACGTGTACACAAGCCCGTCGTCGCTGACCGACATATTCTCCGCGAGATCGAGGACGACCTTGCCGTTCTCGTCGAAACCGAGCAGTCCTCCCCAGACATTGGGGAACATCACCCAGAACGGCCCCCAGTTCACCGTGTAGTGGGGATCGAGCGTCACGGGTTGACCGTAGGGATCGAAAGGCACCGTGAGGGTCACATCGGTTTCGAATTCCCCATCCTGAAACGCGCTGAATCGAGCGCGCTGCGGCGCCGGGGCGGCATGGGTCAGTCCGGTGCGCGCGGCAGCCGCGGCTCCGCCTGCCAACGCGGCCATTCGAAAGAGCTCGCGTCTATTCATCCCTGGCATGCCAGAGCGCAGCACGGTCAGCAGCTCACGCAGCTCCCGCCCTTCGTCGCACGTCATAGAGACCTTCCCCCTGGACTGCGTCGTCATTCACTGACTCCCTTCGCTTTTGAAACAGTCACCCTTTCATTGGGTGACGTTATGATCCGTGATCGTCGTCGCACTGGCACATCGAAACGCGGGCGAACATATCCTTGCAAGAGTACCCCGTATGATGCTCTCGGTTACCATCATCAATCCGTAAACGATTGAAATCGGCGGCCGGTTTCGGACGAGACAGGCGGGGAGGCCATCAGGCCTTTACGCAACGGGAACGATCAGGATGCCGCTTGTTCTCTCGACAGTTCCGTCGACGTAACTGACGGCAGCGATCGCCCCAACATTCAGACTGATGATTGCCACAGATGAGGACGCAGAACCCGCCGGTTCCTCGTCGAAGAAATCATCACAGGCGACGCCATCGAAATCGAAGTCGAGGTCGAAATTGGTGATCGGATCCGCGTCGTATGCGCTCTGGGCTGCTTCCCGGTCGAGATAATCCCCACATCGCTCGCCCGCATCGACGACGCCGGTATCGTCATCGACCGAGACCGACACACTGCCGAATGACTCATCGAATGTGTCCACCATGAACAAGGAGGCGACCATGGTGCCCAGCTCGACAACTTCCGGAGTGTTCAGATAGAAGATGCCGGTTTCCGCTTCGGGCAGATTCGAGAGGGCTTCCACGTACAGAGGGTTGGCGGAAAGAACGTCTGGCGTGCCGAGGACGTACTCGACAATCGAGCTGCCGACGCCCACGACCAATTGGTCACCCATCACGCCGTACTGCACGTCGATTGTCGAACCGTCACTCTCAATCGTGACTTGATTGACAGTGGCCTCGCCGATGGTCACTTGCTCGACCGGAGGCGCTCCTTCTCCCAGAATCTGCAGGAGCGCACCGAGACTGGTCAAAGAGCCATCGACAACATCAGGCTGGTCGACTCCGGAC
>JBFWRO010000361.1:0-4047 GCA_050248865.1 Thermomicrobiales bacterium
GACCACCCCGCATTCACGTCATGCCGCAGATGTGGTCGCAGCCGCGAAGGCAGGCAAACACGTACTCGTGGAAAAGCCCATAGCCGTCTCGCTCGAGGAACTGGAAGCGATGGACTCAGCAGTCGCAATGTCGGGGGTACGCTCGGTTTGTGGGTTCGTTCTGCGATTCAACCCGGCGACACTGGCGACGAAAGCGCTCATTCAAGAGGGAATGCTCGGGGAGGTGCTCTACGTGCAGACCGACTACTGGCACAATCCCGAGCAGAGTGGGTATCCCGGTTCAGAGAATCGTCTTCACCACATGGACGCGAGCGCGATGATGCTCGGCGGTTGTCACGCCGTCGACCTGGCCAGATACCTCATGAGCAGTGACATCGTGGAAGTGAGCGCCCTTGGCTTTTCCGGGGAGCAGGGACTGCCGCACATGCCGGGTCAGGCGGCCGTTGTGCGGTTTGCCAACGGCAAAGCCGGCAAGATCTCGGCGTGCGTCGAGCAGTGGATGCCCTATCAGTTCAATGTCGATGTCCTTGGCACAGACGGCGGATTGCGAGACAACCGATTTTACAGCCGGAAGATTCCAGGCGTCCTGGGATGGGCAACCTTCCCGACAGTATTGCCGGACAGTGGCGCGGTCAGCCACCATCCATTCCAGGGCGAGATCGATCACTTTCTCGAATGCATCATCGAGGGCAAGGAGAGCCACGTCAGCGTTCACGATGGCGTCAATACCCATCGCGCGATTTTTGCAATCGATGAGTCGTGCGCGAAAGGCGGCGAGACCGTCAGCGTTTGAGGGCCGCGCCTCAGAGGCGGCAACGCCTTCTGCTCGTTCGGTCGCTTCAATCGGTGGGGAGTCTGGCACAACACGCCTGCCGACGTTGAGGGTTTTTGTCGGGTCGCGAAGGGGGCGAGGTCCGGAGGCCTGGTTCAATCTGATTTCTTTTTGCGTCCGAATGCACCCAGAAAGGGAGAACCGGTGCCGGCCAGGAAGCCGAAGTCGTACCATCCGCCGCCCCGATCGCTGTTGTAGAAGGGAGAGTCGCTCAACCAGCCGAAGAGGTGCGCCAGCCAGACGACCCAGGCAGTGAAGCCGTTGAAAAATCCCCAGAGAAGATCCTGCCACCACATTCTGCACCACCCGTTCGATTGGGCTCCCGAACCTTCCGGCTCCGGGCCTGTCAGTCACTACGCACTCCGGCCTGTTTCTCGTACCAACTTCCGTCCGACACATAAGATCATGAGTATCCCTATCCATGACTGGTGTATTTTGGACTGAAAGACAGATTCGATTTCTGACCGGTTCTTTACTCTTTGGGTCATTGCCACATAATCCGGGAGAATCGTCAATGCCGGTCAACGCGGCTGGTCTGCATGAGTACGCCATCGAATCCTATGCGCCCTCGAGGTCCTGCAGGTGAGACTCGCTCAAAAGCGTTGCGCCGCAGGACCCTTTCAGCACTTGCAGTTCAGATCGCTACAATGCCGAGACCCGGGGGGTCCGGGAGATCGCAGGCAGGTGGACGTTCCGGGAAGGGGATTCGCATCGTGATTGTCAGTGACCTCACAACTCTTCGTGGTCAGGTAGCGCTTACGGCCAATCTGGAGAAGGCTATTGATTTCCTGATCGAACATGGTGGCGAGGAATTTCCCATCGGCCGGCAGGTGATCGATGGCGACAGCGTCTATGCTGAAGTTCAGGCCTACGAGACCGTTGACGACAGCGAATGGAGGTTCGAGGGTCACCGTTCATATCTCGACATTCAGTACGTTGTCGAGGGCAGCGAAATTATCGGCTGGGCATCAATCGACGATGTCGAAGTGACCACGCCATATGTCGAAGCAGGGGACTACTGGTTGGGAGTTGCTCCGGCCGAGAAGGTAACGGGAGTGCGACTGCACGCCGGGCAGCTGGCGGTTCTCTATCCTGAGGATGCACATGCACCTCGGCGCGCGGACGGAGCCGTTTCGCCGGTGAGAAAACTTGTGGTGAAAGTGGCGATCGACGCAACCGCAACGTAGTTTCGAGCAATCATATTCACACTTCTACAATCACTTTCGAGGCGGCTCGAGGGTTCGCAATGGCGAATTCGAGGGCCGCCTGTGTTTCCGACAAAGGAAAACGGTGGGTGATCAGCCTTGAAATGGCGGCACGATTCCGTTCGACCAGGGCAATCGATTCGGCGAAAAGGCGAGCACTGGCCCGGGAACCGAGGATTGTCATTTCCTTATAGGTGAAGTCGGAAATTGGCAAGGATACCTGCTGATCTGAAAGACCGACGATGACGACACGGCCGGCGGGTGCGACGAGCTTGCAGCATTGCTGAATCACTCCTGGCGTGCCAACGGCATCGATGACCACCGGTGGTCCTTCTCCATTAGTCCAGTCGGCGACCACAGCATCGATATCGTCAAACCCGGACCTGGCGATCTGCTCAACTCCGATCGCTGATGCGAGGTCGAGTCGTGGCTGCAACGTGTCGACCATCAAAACGCGTCCACCGGCGTTCATTGCCGCGACCGCCGAACAGAGGCCGATCGGGCCGGCGCCGATGATGACGATCTGCTCCGCGGCGGAGACTCCTGCTCGTCGCACGGCGTGCAGCCCGACCGAGAGTGGCTCGGTCAATACGGCCTCATCTGGTGTCAGCTGGGGACACGGGTAAGCGTTTTCCACTGGAACAGCGATGTACTCTTGCAGGAACCCGTCAACATGTGCGCCAATAACCTGAATTGCCGGACAGCAGTTAGAACGCCCGAGCCGGCAGGCGTAGCAGCGGCCACAGGAAAGCAAGGGATCGATTGCGACTCTCAGGCCAGGCTCGAGCGGTCCAGCATATGCCTGAGGGAGTGCCTCGATGACCGCGGAGACTTCATGACCCTGGACACGAGGAAATGTCGCTGTGGGGTGGTGTCCGGAAAAGATGTGCATGTCCGATCCGCAGATTCCGACGCGCTCGACGCGAACGAGACACTCACCAGACCTCAATGGCCCTGATGTTTTCGATTCGAGTTCGATGATTCCTGGCCCGGTGGTGACCGCGCGCGTCGTGATTCTGGATGTCATCGTGGGCAACGCTCTTTCGCGCGAGTTTCTGCGATTCAGAGGTGCATCGTAGCTGAGAAGTCTGGCGCCCGCGAGGTGCAGACTCACGGTTCGTCGTGGTGTGCACCCGCGAGGGATGCAGGGCCGTGACGAACGAGAGATTCCTCGACAGGCTCGGAATGACGGTTCGTCGTGGGGTGTCCCGTGAGGGATGCCCGGCCGTGACGAACGAGCGATTCCTCGACAGGCTCGGAATGACGGTTCGTCGTGGGGTGTGCCCGTCAGGGAAGCCTGGCCGTGACGAACGAGAGATTCCTGGCAAGCGGGTTTGTCCCGACATCTACCAGCAAGTCAGAATGTCTTCCCATTCCGACGCCACCCATGCGTGGCGCACGATGCTTCAAGGAATCCTGCTTTGTAGTCCTTTGTTCTTGCGAATGTTCTTGTAGTCCCATTGAATGTCCCGGGACTTCGATATCCAGCGGGCGAGGTCTCCCGAATTGATTTGATCGGCGGCAGTGAAACGCGCTTCGGCCGCCTTGAAGCTTCCTTCGGGCTGGAGACCAGGTTCGTCGAATGACTGACCGCTCCAGAAGAGGAGGCGGACTGCGTGTTTGAGGACATGGTATCCGACGATGGGGTTGCCATCGAGAAACCAGACAGGATGCGCGTGCCAGATTTTGCTCTCCGCTTCGGGGAGGTTGCGTTCGATCTCCGCGAGGAGCCTGTCGCAAATGGCTTTGTTCACCTCGGTTTGTTTGTCGTTGTACGCCTGGAGCTCAGCGATCATTGTGGTCCCTTCAGCTATTCGACCGGTGTGTCGATTCTGGCAACGAGCGCCTTCGCATCCTTCGTGTCTTCCATGGAGCGCACGATTGGCGTTCGATGCGACGACGCCAGTTGATAGTGGGTCGCTTTGGCGCAGGGTATTTCGACAGCCTCGAGACCGTCTTCAGGTCGTTTGCATACGCACACCGGGAATGCGAGATTCGATGAACGTCAAT
>JBFWRO010000362.1:0-4046 GCA_050248865.1 Thermomicrobiales bacterium
GGACTGAGCGCTTACCGAGAAGACGCACATCGTCCATGTTCGTGACTGGCACCATGTGAAAACTCGCGGCGAATAACGCCGTGACACTAGTGTGACAAGCGTGCTCACTGATCAATGACAGGTCGGGAAGCTGGCGAAGAAGCATTCTCTGGTACAGCGGGTGCGCCGGTGTCGGCGTGAGGAAAGTCACCTCCAGCAATCACCGTGAACGGCACCTTTCCACTCTGCGGATTGATGTTTCCCACCCCACCGCTCGCGCTGAACATGTAATTGCCAGGTTCCAGAGCGATGTGCCCTGGCTCCTTGTGGTCTTTGGGTCCGGGTGATCCCTGCGCTACGAGCGTGACCTTGGTGCTCCCCAGCGAGCGGACCTCGCCAGGCTGAAAATCATGTCCCGGCGGCAGCAACTGATATCTGGCTCCAAAGTCGATCAGCTGGATGTCTCCCTCGGCATTCTCGATGATCGGGTAGAGATCGAGCGGCCTGGGTTTTGACGTCGTGACGACAGCTTCGCTCGTATTCTGCCACAGAACTTCGGCCTCCAGCGTATCGCCGGTTTTGTAGCTGGGCTGCGGGTTGATGATTCGGATGCCACACCGCATTCCTTTCTCGACCTCGCCCCAGATCGTCGAATTTGCATTGCGATCCGCCGAGGCATCGAGCGTGCCGACTTCGAGATGGTACTCAGCGTAGGCGAATTTCCATTGCGAGTCATCGGACGCTCCGACAAGAACGACCGGTTCCTGGCGAGACTTTCCGTCGCGATCGAACTTCGTGACCTGAATCTCGCCCAACGGTCGATTCAGCTCGGCTGGCTCTTTGTCGGAGAGGGGATACACCAGCAGCGGTTGGACGATCCAGTGGGTGCCTGGCACAAAGTTCGCGATCTGAGGGTAGCGCTCAGCCGGAGCCTTCCCGACATACAGTCCATATTCACCGGGTAACTGCACCGATTCCCCGGCAGCCAGTGAGATGATGTACGCCGCGTTGATTCCAGCCTCAACGTTCGCCGCGCCGCGAGCTTGGAACTCCTTCGCCGGTTGAGGAGGCGCAATCTTCCCGTTTGGATCGAGCTGGCTGCTGGGAATCAGGTACGGTACATCTTGGTCGTCAAACGGCGATAGCCGCACCAGGAACTCCATCTCCTTGTCCGTCGTGTTCCGAACCACCACGCGGTAGTTCACGAGCGAGTCCATTGGAATCCGCAGATTGCGAGGATCCTCCGTCTTGGTCAGCCACAACCCCGGTTCGAGCCCCTCGACCCTTTTGCCCCACCAAACCACTTTGTCGAGCGGGATGTCCGCTGGCATTGAGGGTTCCGTTTGAGGCTTGCTGATGGCGTTGCCGGTCTCGTCTGCGGACTCAGTAGAGAAGGGAGGTTTAGGTTTCTCGGCGTGCGCAACCGTCTTGCCCAGAGAAACCGCGTTCGGGAGGAAATCCTCCTCTCCAGCTTGCCACCATTCGGACAGCCGATGGTGATCGGCATTGGGGTCGAGGCCAAATAGCTCGGCCAGAGCGTACCGACAGTTCTCGCGGAGTGATCCACGCGTTTCCCGAACATGTTGCCAGGCACCGAAGAGGGAACCGTCGATGCCGAAGTCATTCGGAGCGACCTTGGCCATCAGCCAGTCGATCCCTTCGACGGAACCCAGCTCTGCCAGGCCCACGGCAGCATGAAACTTGGCGTCGGTCCAGCTGCCCCCCAGGTTATCGGGCCAACGACCGGGCTTGCTCGCGGGTTGGACCGCATATGGACCGACGGGACCACCATTCGACTCGGGATTGTTGAGCACATCGAGCAGAAACGCCTTTGTGCCCTGGTGATGCGCGTTGCGAATGGCCAGTACGAAGTCGTCGATCTCCGCACGAGTCGCCTTTCGTGCCAGCGATATGACGCGCTGCAATGTCTTCTGCTGAAACTCGTCAGTGATCCGGCCGAGGTCTGGTACGGAGTGCTGCACGGAAGGATCTTGCGGCCTGCGAGCGGCCAACTCCCGTTGCCACCGTGCCGTACCATGGATCGCGAACATGTCGCGGAGAACCGCCAGAAGATCGCGATTCGCCTGACCTGCTTCACAGGACCGTTGTAACTCGGCCAGGACACGCTCGATGAACTCAGGGTCTGTTGCGCCTTCGTTGGCTACAAGCCTGATCATCGCATTCAGTCTGTTGGTCGAAATCTTCCCGTTCCGGACCAACGCTGCGAAAGCCTCCTCTCGCGTGTCGGGCTGCGGCTGTTGAACGTCAGGTCGTAGGGCTGGAACTTGACTGGGCTGAGCGGAGAGATCACCTGCAGCCACAGAGGCCAACACCGCCTGCAGAGTGCCAGCGGCATTCGTCACAATGTCGAACTCCAGGGGGCCAGTGGTGAGGTGTTCGTTCCAGACTGGCGTGCTGGCCGGAAGGCCAAGTTTTTCGAAGATGTCTTCCTGGTACGTCAGCCGGTGTTTGCCTAGGACAGGCTTCTCGAGTGAGGTGACCGAGCCTCCTTTGCCGAGGCCCAGGCCGGTGGTGTTGATTGCCCAGGTTTGACCTGGTTCCAGCGTGATCGTCGTGGGACCGATGAACCTCCAGTGCATGACGAAGGAGACTGGCATCCGCTCACCGCGCTCGTTCGTGACGAGTGGCGGATCGGCGACAAAATCCAGATGCGTGTCGAACGTCAGCTTCTCGGAGCCGACGTTGCGGTACAGCAGTGTGAGAGGAATCTTCTCGCCGAGCGCGAACGACTTTTGCAGCGAGTTCGCCGCGACACCCAACTGGATGCCGCGCTTCGCCTCGCCAAATTGGGGCCGTAGCAGGTCCAGGACCACGGGGGAGATGTAGCCCGTTCTCTTAACGCCAGTGGTGCGTACGAACGGCTGACCGGGAGTTGTCTCGACCACTTCCCAGGCGAGCGGCTGCGCGTGGAGTTCATCTTGCCAGAGTTCCTTGCCGGAAGCATCGAGTGAGGTGACCGATATGTCGTAGTGCAGGCGGTACCGGTCCGGCGTGAGTTTTTCAAGTGCCGGGGCCGGTTGTCCGGAACCAACGCCGATGCCGCGACTGGGTATGACACAGATCTCTCCCGGAGCCAAGGCAATGATCGTGGGGGCGATCGCGTAAAAATGCGGCGTTGTGCTGAGCGGCACCTGCTGGTCCTGCTCGTTCAATAGCCGAGGCGGAAACAGTTCCTCCGCCAATAGGAACTTCAGCCAGACCGGATCGGACCCACCATTGCGGAAGTACAGTTCAAACGGAACCCGCTGGCCGGGAAGAAACGAGATCCCATTCGTAAGATAGGAGACGCCGAACTGAATGCCCTGCCGATTCGCGACCAGTTCCGGGCGCAACTGCATCAGCCGTTCTTTCGCGGCATCGCCCGTCAGGATTGAGGGCGAGACCGTCGTCACCGGTTGATTGCCAATGGTCTCGGTCGGCGGTGTCTCCGCGGACTCGGTCGCCTCGGCGGACTGCGGGATAGGTTCGATGGCGGAGAGTGTGCCGACGACGAAAGCGCCCATCACGAACAGAACCGCGACGACAATATTTCGGACCGGGCCGTGGCCGCGGGTGACATCAAACAGCGACTTTAGGCGGCGTTCGAGCGCATTTCCTTCAGACATCGCGATCGCCAGTGACAGACCACCCGGAGCGACACACAGACGCGCGATTTCGACCAATTGCTCCGCGTAATCGCTCGCCTTTTCGCCCGACTGCACGACCGCATCGTCGCAGGCCTGTTCGCGTTCCTGCCGCAGCTTGCTCAGGGCATACCACGCCAGCGGGTGATACCAGTGCAGCGCACAGGCGATGCGACCTATTAACTGGGCGACGACATCGCCGCGCTGAATATGAGCAAGTTCGTGCATCAACACAATGCGTTGCATCGACGGCGACCACTGTCGCGCGAGTTGCGGCAAAAGAATCACCGGCCGCAGCACGCCCCACGTCAGCGGCACGACCGGCTGCGGATGTTCTCTCAATCCCACTTTACGTCGCAGCGACAACCTCAATTTCTGTTTTTCGAGGGCGGCCTTCCACTGCGGTTTATCGAGTACCTGCGA
>JBFWRO010000363.1:0-4045 GCA_050248865.1 Thermomicrobiales bacterium
TAGCGACGATAAGACTGGCGCTAATGTACCCAGGTGAAGATGGGATGTGGGTCGCCACGTGCCCAAGCTGCCCGGCTGCATGAGTCAAGGCATGACGCGGGAGGAAGCTGCAATCAATATTCGAGAAGCCATCGACCTGTTCATCGAGGGTCTCGCAGAAGCCAACCAGCCTGTACCTGCTGAGACTTTTGAAGCGGTTTTCGTAGCGGTATGACACCGCTCCCCGTTGTTTCAGGGGCGGAGTGCAATCGTTGCCTGAAGCGGATTGGATGTTGCGTCGGGTGCCACAGACGGAGTCACGTTTTCTGCGCAGAGTTCACCCCGATGCCCTAATGGTTCCCCATCACCAGGAGCGCGATAAACGCACATAGCGGGCTATCATCCGGAGGCCGAAAGGTCAGTCGATGATTTCGTCGAACTCCTGAAATAATTGCAACGTTTTGATCCCTCCCCCTGAGATGGTGTTTCCAGTCATGTCGCTCGACATCGAACAACACGCTGAACTGATCGGCTACCTGCATGAACAGGGCTGGATCGAACCGGACGAAGTGCCGGACATTGACGTTCTGGCTGGCGGAGTTTCCAACCGGACCGTTCTGGTCGAGCGCGCAAACGGCGAGGCCTGGGTGCTGAAGCAAGCGCTGGCCAAATTGCGCGTGCAGGTCGACTGGTTTTCGCCGCCGGAGCGCGTGCACCGGGAGGCGGACGGTTTGCGGTGGCTGGAGCGTCTGGCGCCGCCGGGAACGACGACTCCGCTGGTTTTCGAGGATTTCGAGCATCACCTGATCGCCATGCAGGCGGTTCCCCGACCGCATCGCAACTGGAAGGCAATGCTGCTGGACGGCGAGTTGCGGACCGGTCATGTGGTCCAGTTTGCGACCTTGCTCGGCAAGATTCATGGCAAAAGCAGTGAACGACTTGCCGAGCTGCGACCAGTCTTCGGAGATCGGGGGTATTTCGAGTCGCTGCGGCTCGAACCCTACTACGGGTACACGATGAGTCAGGTCCCGGATGCAGCCACGTTCCTGCAGGCATTGATCGATGAAACGCGGAGTCATGCGGAAACGATCGTCCATGGCGACTACAGTCCGAAAAACGTCCTGGTTCACGGTGACCGGTTGATCTTGCTCGATCATGAGGTGATTCATATCGGGGACCCCGGGTTCGACCTGGGGTTTTCGATGACCCACCTGTTGAGCAAGGCCCACCACCGTGGCGCATCGCGTGACGCGTTTGCCGCAGCGACGAAACGCTATTGGGATACTTACTGGAATATCGTAAATACCTACCCATGGGCAAGCGAACTCGAAGCGCGGGCGGTGCGGCACACGTTGGGGTGTCTTCTGGCCCGGGTGCGAGGCCGGTCGCCATTGGAATATCTCGATGCGACCGAGCGGAACCGGCAGGCCGCTGTGGTGGTGGCGCTGATGGCCGACCGACCGGCAACGATCGAAACGTTGACAGACAGATTCATCGCTGGGATTGCAGCGAAGGAGTGATTCGATGCCCGCGATCGCGCGACTCTCGGCGCTGGAAATTCTCGACAGCAGGGGCCGGCCGACGGTGCAAACAACCTGCCGCCTCGCGACTGGTGCGGTGGGGACGGCGTCCGTGCCGTCCGGGGCGTCGACCGGGTCCGCCGAAGCGCACGAGCTGCGTGACGGCGACCCGGGGCGCTACGGCGGGCTGGGCTGCCGGCTTGCCGTGAATCATGTAGAAATTGAGATCGGCGACGCTGTTCAGGGACGTCAACTCGACACGCAGCATCAACTGGACGCGCTGCTCAGCGAACTGGATGGAACAGAGGGCCTTTCCCGATTGGGCGCGAACGCGGTGCTTTCGGTGTCGATGGCATTCGCACGGGCGGTTGCTTCGGAGCGAGGTGTGCCACTGTATCAGCATTTTGCCGATTTGCTGGGAATTGGACATCAGCCGACCGCATTGCCGCGGCCGACGGTCAACCTGTTCAGTGGCGGGAAGCACGCCGGCGAACAGATGGAACTGCAGGACGTCCTGGTGGTGGCGAACGGGGCAGGGTCGATCGACGAAGCGATGGCGATGACCTATGCCGTGTTTCAGGCGGCGGCCGAGCTGATTCGCGTGCGGTATGGGATGCGCTTGCTGGTGGCGGACGAAGGCGGGTTGGCCCCTGATTTCGGCTCGGTGGAGGAGGCGCTCGATCTGGCGGTGGAGGCGATTGGTGCTGCTGGCCTCAGGCCAGGCGATGATGTGTCGTTGTGCATCGACGTGGCGGCGAGCCATTTCCGCGTGAACGGTAGGTATGCGATCGGCGGCCGGATGCTCGATGCGGCGGGGATGGTGGCCTTGATTTCCCGATGGGTCGAGGAATTTCCCATCGTCAGCGTCGAAGATGGGCTTGCCGAGGACGACTGGGCGAACTGGCCGTTGCTGCGGGAGTCGCTGGCGGGAAACGCGCTAACCCTGGGTGATGATCTGCTGACGACACATCCGGCGAGGATCGAGCGAGCGATTCGGGAGCAGGCCGCGGATGCGTTGCTGTTGAAAGTGAATCAGATCGGGACGGTGAGCGAGGCCGAGCGGGCGCTGCGGCTGGCCCGGGAGGCGGGCTGGGCGGTGGTGGTCAGCGCGCGGTCGGGGGAGACGGAGGACGACTGGCTGAGCGATCTGGCGGTTGGCTGGGGCGGCGAGGCCCTGAAGGTGGGGTCGATCACGCGGAGCGAGCGTTTGGCGAAGTGGAACCGGTTGCTGGCGATCGAGCGGGAGACGGGGCTGGCGGTGACGAGCTGGCCGGGGAATCGTTTCTCTACAGGATGACAACCCGATGCGATATTAGCGATGCGCCCAGGGGTCGATAACTCTTGCGCCGGTGGCCTGGAAAACCCTCGTGTTGCGCGTGACCACCTCGAGGTCAAACCGTCGCCCGGTGGCCGCAGTCAATCCGCCGCTGGCTGGAATGACATTGCCCTGACGCCGGGCGCTCGCGGACAGGTTGCCCCATATGCGCGCAGTTTCCGCATCGATCGGCAAAATGTTCGCCTCGAATCGCTGCTCCAGAGCGAGGTGCCAGAAGACAAGCGCATCGCGCCTCGGACCTGACTCGAGAAGCGCGACTCCGTTCGTCAGCTCGCCTAACGTGATTACGCTTATGAATGTCGACTCCGGTTCGAGAGATTCGACGAACGCGCGAACCTGCGGATTGCCCTTGGGGTGTCGGATTTCGGTGAGCACACACGTATCGAGAAGGACTCTCATAGCTCGACCTCGCGCCCCGGATCCTGGCTTCTGCCAAGATCGAGATCGCTGAGGTCCGGAACGGTGAGCAGGAAGTCGATGAACGACTGTCTCTCGCCGGTCAGGCGCTGATAATCTCCCTCAGACGAGATGACGACGACGTCACCACGCCTCCGGACGCGTTGTGGACCTTCGGTGAGCGCACGAGACACGACCTCGCTACATTTGTATTTCGCGTCAGCGAGTTGCCATTCCAGTGATCACCAACAATTTAGATGATCTAGATACTCAAGCCAATTTGAGTGTAATGGAGAGCACGACATCAGGGTATCCCGCACAATCGTCGTCCCATGGGGGATCTACCGGGGTTATGCCAAAGAATCGGCGAGCATTTGCTCGATCATGGCGCGGGGGATGCGTTTGTTGAGAACGACGGTGCCGTCGGCGGCACGGATGGCCGCGGCAACCTTGCGGGCCCAGAGGTTCTCGAAAAGGATGAGCGCGGCCGACGTGTTCGGCGCCAGGTGAGGAACGACGAGCTGCGCATCGGCATCGGCGAGGAGCAGTTCGTCTTCCACGCCGGTGGGGTCTACGAAGAGGGCCGTGGTCTCACCCATCTCGTCCAGCGAAACCACCAGCGCAGTGCCGTCTTCGTCTTTCATGACGAAGAGCATGTCGATGATGCGAACGAGTCCAGAGTCGATGAGCGCGTTGATTTCATCGGCGACTCCGGCGGTGAACTCGCTGCCGGGGACGCGAAGGATAATCAGCTCGACGGGGCCCATGGGCATGCAGAAACTCCGTGGTGACAAATCGATGGCGCCGCGCGAGT
>JBFWRO010000364.1:0-4044 GCA_050248865.1 Thermomicrobiales bacterium
GAGTCCGGGAGCCAAGCGACCTGCGCCCTCCGTCCTGCGATTTGCTCCTACGGCCTGCGATCTGCGACCTTCGACCTGCGACCTGCGACCTGCGTTCGCTACTTCTTCCGCGGCGGCCCGCCGCCCTTGCCGCCTCCGGCCCCGGGCGGAACCCAGCCTTCCGGCATCCGCGCATGCTCGCCGAAGAAGAACTCTTCCATTTGCTCGCGCAAGATCCGCCGTGTTTCCGGATCTGCCGGATTCAGACCGTAGTGATTGATCAAAATGGTCATGTGCGGTTGCCAGAGCTCGAATCCTTCGGCGGAAACGTGTTCGTAAATCCGCTGACCGAGTTCCCCCGGCACCGGAGGCCGTTCCAGTCCCGGCAGGTCGCGTCCCAGCTTCACGCAGGAGACGATTCTCGTCACGTTCGTTTCAGTATTGTCCACGACTTTCTCCCAATCACGTACCGACCGTAGTGTAGGCTGAATTGACGTTCGTGGATGACCGGAGCCGCTCGATGCCCCACAGCGCGACCTCGTTGCCCGTAACCTTTTTCGGTCGGCATTGCCACTTTTCGGCCAAAGCCCTGCAAGCGCTGCTTCAGGCCGGACATCGAATCGACCTGGTCGTTGTGCCAGGGAGCGCGCCCGGGTGTCGTGTCGTCTTCGATCGATCACGAGGTCCTCGCCTCTCGCTTTCGGCGCCTGCGCCACCGCCGACGGTAGCAGCGCTGGCCTGGTCGGCGGGGACATCGTTGGTCGAGGTCGATCGTGGCGAGCTTGAATCTCTGCCTCGACGTTTTCGCTCCCTTTCCGACGGTGTGGGGGTGGCTGCCTGTTTTCCCTGGAAACTGCCGCCTGTAGTGCTCGATCGGCCGCCAATGGGCATGCTCAATGTCCACCCCTCGCTACTTCCCGCTCATCGCGGATCCGACCCCGTGTTCTGGACCGTGCGCGCCGGGGAGCGAGTCTCAGGGGCAACGGTGCACCGGATGACCGAGGAACTCGATGCCGGGCCTTCTCTCGCCCAGGCGTCGTTCGACGTGGCACTCCGTTCTCGCGCGTCAGACATCGAATCGCGCGCCGTTGACGTGGGTATTCGACTACTGATCGACGTACTGGCAACGCTCTCGGCGAACGGAGACTTCCACCTGCCACCCGCGGCTACATCGCGCTCACCGCTTGAGCCTCGACCAGTCGAGAACGATCTGCGGCTGGACACGTCATGGAGTGCTGAACGGGCCTTCCGCTTCATCTACGGCGCAGGTCCGGAATACGGGCCACTGACGATCGACCTGCCCTCTGGCAAAGAGCTCCGTGTGAGTGACTCCGTCGAATTCGAACCAGCTCGCATGCTTGACTGCGAAACGGCGAAGGCGGATGGTCACCTTAGAGTCCAGTTCGCGGATGGAGTCGTCACAGTCGTACCCTGCGAGCGTTGAGGGTGTTCGTTTCCGTTGTCTGCCTCTCCCGACCTCTGAAACGAGATCAGGATCGCGATAACTGAACCGCCCTGCACCGACTCATGTGTCGAGCTTTTCTCACACGGTCCGTTCGCCGATCCAGTCGATGATGCCCTGAACCGGCTCTTCCCAACCATCATCCGTGAGCAGGTTGTGCAATCGCCCCGGCCAGAGTTCCAGCGTTCGATCGCGGCTGGTTGCTTGTGCGAATGCGGTCTCAGAGCCGGATGGCATCGTCACCGGGTCGTCACTGCCATGCTGGAGAAGGATCGGCAATTCCCAGGAGGGAGCCTGTTCGAGGGCCGCTTTCCCTCCCAGATAGAGCTCGCGCGCCATGTTCAGCCGGACCTTTCCGTGATAGGAGAAGATATTTCGCACCCGCCGCCGACGTTGCCTCTCATCCCGCGGTGGCGCGATGTCGTCATCACCAATCACCGGCAAATTCGGCGCCAACCGCGATGCGCCCACCAGCAGCCTCGCCGTCGCGTCGGAAATGTGCTCCCCCACGATGAATGCCGCGCTCACCGGGATCACTCCTGCCAATCCCTCCTGAAAGCGCTGGGCGTGCCGGGCCACGATCAATCCGCCCATCGAGTGCCCCAGCGTGAAGATCGGCAATGCCGGCTGCTCCGCGCGAGCCAGAGCAACCAGTCGCTCGAAATCCTCGACCATGTCGTCGAGCCGGTCCAGACTCGCTCGCTTTCCCTCGCTGGCCCCATGACCCCGATGGTCCAGCGCATAGACCAGGAATCCGTCCGCGACCAGCGCATGCAGAACCGGCGCATAGGCATCGGCGAACGCCGTGAATCCATGGGCGAAAACGACGATTGCTCTCGGCCTGTCCGCTGGCTGACGCATTGTCGCGGCCAACCGCAACCGAGTGTTTCCCAGAAACGAAAACCGGCGCAGAGGCAGGCCACTGACCGGATCGACGCTGTTGATCGATGCGCTGACGCTCACGGATTTGCCTCCTGCATGGGAGGATCCATTCCTGCCAATTTGGCGCGTTGTACAATGCTAGCTGGGTTACGCATTGGCCCCTGGCCACCTCCGGGTAACCTGAATCTCACCTGATGACAAGGATAACGTGCATGTCTCAGACAGAACTTCCGGCTGCCAGAGAGCAGGTTATTGATTTGCTGCGGCCGGTGATCGAACCTGAATCCGGCCAGGGCATTGTCGATCTCGGCCTGGTCAAAAATGTCACTCACGAAGCAGACTCGACCAGGATCGGCATCGAACTGCTGGCGCCGTTGTCGCCGCACAAAGAGAAAATCGAACAGCAGGTTCGCGCCGCGTTGACCCAGGCTCCTGATCTCGGTGACATCGCGATCGATTGGTCATTCCGCGTGCGCTCCAGCGGGACCGGCCGTTCCGATGCCCAACCGATCAAAGGCGTCAGGAATGCCGTCGCGGTGGCATCGGGCAAGGGGGGCGTTGGCAAATCGACGGTTGCCGTAAACCTCGCGGTGGCGCTGGCCCAGGCGGGCGCCAGTGTCGGTCTCCTCGACGCTGATGTTTATGGACCGAGCATTCCGCTGATGATGGGTGCGCATGGCCGCCCCTTGATGCGCGAGCAGCGCATCGTTCCCCTGGAGGCCCATGGCGTCAAACTGATGAGCATCGGCTTTATCCTCGACCCGGAGAAAGCGCTGATCTGGCGCGGTCCGCTCGTGGCGCAACTGATCGGTCAATTCCTGAACGACGTCGATTGGGGTGAGCTCGACTATCTCATCGTCGACTTGCCGCCTGGAACCGGCGACGTTCAGCTCACACTCGCCCAGAAAATCCCGATCTCTGGAGCAGTGATCGTCACAACCCCGCAGCAAGTTGCCCTGGCGGACGCGCTCAAGGGACTGAAAATGTTCGAAGAAGTGAAAACTCCGGTTCTGGGCATCATCGAAAATATGAGCGGCTTCGTCTGTCCTGGTTGCGGGGAGACACATGACATCTTCAGCAGCGGCGGTGGCTTACGTATTGCTGAGGAAAATGGCGTCGAGCTCCTCGGGCAGATTCCCATCGAGCCGGGCATCGTCGCTGGAGGGGACACCGGCAGACCCGCAGTGCTGGCCGGGCCAGAATCTCCCACCGCGCGAGCGTTCGAACACGCCGCATCCCGCGTCGCCGGACGTCTCAGCGTGGAAGCGTTGAAGAAGCCGCGCAAGCCGACCGTCATGTTCAAGTCGGTCTGAATATCAGGCTGTTCCCGACAGGGAATAGGATGAAGTAACTGGTAGCTGGTAACTGCCGACTGCCGACTACTGACGAGTTTCGGCCAGAGAGCAAAACGTAACCCATCGCCAGTCCACCGGTTGCCCTCTGCCTATTCCCTGTTGCCCATTACCGATTGCCTATTGCCCAACCCCCTACACTGCCTCATCCCAGAACAGTCGCCGAAACTCGGTCGTATCGTAGTAGCCAACGATACTGATGATCTTGCTGTTGACCACCCGAAAAATCGCCACCTGCTCGGAGAGCATTTCCTTTCCCAGGCGTGGCGAGAACTCCCGAAAAACGAACTGTACCGAGGCACGATCCGTCGTGGCGATGATGTCGCTCACCTCCCAGTGCGCTTCCGGATAGGAAGAGACGACGGTCCC
>JBFWRO010000365.1:0-4034 GCA_050248865.1 Thermomicrobiales bacterium
GTGAGCGCGGATGCAGCATCGATGACCTCTTCCCAGGTCCAGCCACTTGCTGGCAACGGCTGGCCGTTCGCCGCGAACAGATCGACGTTGAAGTAAACGACGAGACTCGAGACGTTTTGCGGCATGCACGAGACCGGGCCGCCGCGGTACCGAAACGCGTCCATGGGCTCAATGAAGAAATCTTCCATGTCAAACGCTTCCGATCCCTGAATATACTCCTCGACAGGCAAGAGCGCTCCGGCGGCGGCATACTGGCCAAAGTTCCGGTAGTTTGTAAGGAAGATGTCCGGTGGATCACCCGCCGCAAAGTCAGTGGCGATCTTGCGGTAAAAGTCCGATTGTCCTGGCGTGTAATCCGCCTCGACGCTGATGCCTGGATTCGCGGCTTCGAAGCCTTCGATAACGGTCAGGTAGGCATCCTGTTCAGCCGGGTCACCCCAAAAGGCGAATCGCACAGTGCTCGTGTCCTGGGCGGTCGATTCCCGGGAGGTCATCGCGCCGATCGAGACAATGAGCATGACGAAGACTGCCAAATAATGCACCTTCATCAGACGCGATCGCCAATGAAACATCGTAATCGTCCTTCTGCGAAACATTCTCACTGAGCAATGGTCAGAAAACGCTGCAAACCCTGAGCTCACCTTCCTGTCGCGTGATGATCTGCAGTTTTGCTATTTTCACCGGTCAAGTGCGGCCGAGGCCAGTACACTATCAGCTATCCGGCAGTCCGATCACTCACTACAGGAGCTTAGCAATGTCCCCAGTCAACGATCTGCGACTTCGCCGGCGCACATTGATCGCAGGTCTGCCTGCGGTTGGGGCTGCCGCGGTTATTGGTCCTGCGTCGGCGTCCGATCCTGTCGAAATCAAGTTCGCGTTTTTCGCCGACAGTTCCGAACTGAAAGTGTACGAGCGGCTTATTGCCGTTTTCGAGGAGGCCAACCCCGGTATTCGCGTCGTGCGAACGCCGGTCGAATCCTCGAACGTATCTCCGAACGGCAAGCAGATGCCAGCAAGCACCTATCCAGACTGGTTGTACAGTTCGTTTACATCTCCCCATCCGCCCGACGTGTTCTTCGTGAACTATCGGGAACTGGATATCTACGCGGACCGGGGCGTGCTCGAGCCGCTGGATGACTATCTCAGTAACAGTACTCAACTCTTCGAAGAAGAGTTTTACTCGCAGGCGCTCGATGTGTTTCGCAGCGATGCGTTCCCTGAACGTTCCCTCGGGGCCTTGCCGCAAAACGTCTCCAGCCTGGCGGTCTACTTCAATACCGAGTTGTTCGACAGCGCGGGCATCGAGTACCCGGTCGATGGATGGAACTGGGAAGCGTTTTCCGACGCCGCCGAGCGCCTGACGACCGACCGGGAGACATATGATCGCGTCGATGTTTATGGCGTGGCGCTCGATCCGTCGATCCATCGCTACATTGCCGCAATCTGGGGCGGCGGAGGCGAGCTTTTCGACGATCCCAAATACCCGACCCAGGTTCTCATCGATTCACCAGAGGCAAAAGCCGGACTGGAGTGGCTAACTTCTCTCGGCCCGCAAGGCATCGGCGCCGTGCCGCCCCGCTGGGAACGTCTCGCGCTCGACGATACCCATCGATTCGCGCAAGGTGGCGCGGCGATGCTGATCCAGAGCCGGCGAGTCACGTCGTTCTTGCGTGAGCATGCCAATGTCCCGTGGGACGTCGCCCCATTGCCCGCTGGCGCCGTCGAGGCCAATGTGCTGCACAGCGATGGCATCGGCATGTGGAGCGCTTCACCGAACAAAGAGGCTGCCTGGACGTTCATCGAATTCCTCATTGGTCCGCAGGGCCAGCAGATCCTCGCGGAATCAGGGCGGACGGTGCCTTCGTTGCGGACGCTGGCGGAATCAGACGCTTTTCTGAAGGGATCGCAACTAGCTTCGGCGCTCGGATATTCACGTGCCCCAGATCATGCCAGTGTCTTTCTTCGCAATATCGGTCTGGTCCGTCCGCTGCCGGCGTCAAATGTCTGGACATCGGCTGTCTGGATTTTCGAGTCGGCGTTCAAACGGGCATTCTACGACGATGGCGATGTCGAGACTGCGGTGTCAACAGTACTGGAGGGCGCTTCGCTTTCGTTGCGCGAGCCCGATGCGTTGATTCGCCATTTTCGACCCTCTCGAAACCTGCCAACTGAAGACTAAGCATTTCGATTTACGTCGTTTGCCAGGTCATTCCATGGCCCCTTGAAATCGCGATGATCGTCGATCCCCATCGGCTCAGAACAAACGCAGCGGGTTCGCTGGTTATCAAGTGCTGTTAGTCGATCGAGTATGAGCGGCCTAGCCGCTTGACAGGCCTTCCGCCGCAATGGCCACGCGAATCGTTTTCTCGCTCATACCTGGCAGCTGAGCTGCCTCGGCTGCGGAAAGCCCGGTCTGTTATGGACGACCGGATGGGCGGAGAAATGGAACTGATCGGCTCGAGGGATCAGTCATCAAGCGCTCACAGGACGCGAAGTCGCTTGACTCACGCAGTCGCTGAACTGACCGGAACCGTGTTCAGCAACACAGATCCGCACCCACTTCTGCCGTCTCATACCTCAGGTTTGTGATTTTACTCGCTGCCCGGGTCTCAGTCCATGATTGTCAACTCGCGAGTGGCCTCGTTGAGACGCTTGCCGCCATGAGGTGTGACGACCACCGAGTCCTCGATGCGGACCCCGAACTCCCCCTCGATGTAGATCCCTGGTTCGTCAGAAAAAACCATTCCAACCTCGAGCGGGGTGGTATTGCCTTTGACGAGGTAGGGCTCCTCGTGGACGTCCATTCCCAACCCGTGTCCGACCCGGTGGATGAAATTCTCCCCGTAGCCTTCAGCGGTAATCAGATCTCGCGCGGTGCGGTCGAGATCCTCGCAGGCCACACCAGGTTTGACGGCATCGAGCGTGGCCTGATTCGCGCGGAGAACGATGTCATACACCTGCCGGAACTTCTCGGTGGGCTGGCCGATGAAGACTGTCCTCGTGACATCCGAGTGATATCCCTCCAGCGTGCTGCCCCAGTCGAAGATGACCGCATCTCCCTGCTGTATCACACGATTACCGGTGTGATGATGAGGTGAGGCCGAATTCGGTCCGCTGGCGCAAATGCCAAATGCTGCGCCAAGACCCCGTTTCTGCATGAGAGTGGCAAGCCGTTCCATCGCCTGAGTTTCGGTCAAACCGGACAATGGGCCTCCTTCGATGAACTCATCCCAGGCCTCATCCGTCAGACGAGAGACTTCGGCGAGCAACTCGATCTCCCGCTCGTCCTTCATCACACGCAGTGGCTTGATGACCTCCAGGGCGGAAACCCAGGACACGCCTGGCATCGCGCTTTGCAGCTTGAGGAGGAATCCGCTCCAGAGCTGGTCGCTGACCGCTACTGTGCCTGGGGAATATTTGCTGGCAAGTTTGCCGACGAGGTCGGTCGGCGATTCTGTTTCGGACCACGCATAGACGTCCGCCAGCGGAGCAGCGATTTGAGCCAGCGGTGCTTCCAGCACCGGCACGATCAGCATCGGACGCCCGGTGGCTGGGACCACCAGCAAGTTGAGACGCTCACTCAGGTGGGCATCGAAGCCTGTTAAATAGCGCAAATCTGACGATGGCCCGACGAAGAGCAGATCGCTGCCTCGAAGTTGCATCTCACGCTGAACGCGTTCGATCCGGGATGTGTAAACATCAGCTGAAGTCGGTCCCTGAGACATGTGTCAGTTCACTCCATTCGCGAGCGGGTGAGATGCCGATGACGTCGCTATCGCGGATTACCGTATGTATTGTGACTGGTGACTTCAGACATCGGCTTCCGGCCGCCGATGTTCGCATTCGGCCTGGTGTCCTTCGTCGACGTCGCGTGTCCGATGATCACCAGACCGCGATTGGTCAGCGCTTCAGGAACGCCAATGACACGCTGTCCTGCTGCCTCCTGATCGGCGTCGCCATACCAGGCAACTCCCCCACCGAGCCCCATCATGCGGGCCGCGATCAGAAGCCGTTCCGTGACGCGCCCTTCGTCA
>JBFWRO010000366.1:0-4023 GCA_050248865.1 Thermomicrobiales bacterium
CGATCGGGTTCTCGAGGAAATTCACCAGGCACTTGTTGCAGTAGGTGCAGGGCCGCGGCGGTCTGTCGAGACCCTCGGCGAACATGCGGGGCATGTCGGGATCGGCCAGCAGCGTCCGGGCCATGCTGACGCCATCGACCCACCCGCTGGCGATCGCGTTGCGAATCACGGAGGCGGTCTGAAAGCCGCCGGTGACGATCACCGGCACTGACACCGCCTTTTTCACGGCCCTGGCGTCTTCCAGATTGATCCCTTCCACTTTCATGCGCTTCGCCGGGCGCTCCCATTGCCACTTGAAAATGCGGTTGAAGGGAAACGTGCGAAACGCCAGATAGTTGCGGAAGGTGTGCTTGCCGCTGGAAATGATGCTGTCGTAGGTCTCAGCGATGTCAGGCAGCGACATCGTTCCGGCGGGATTGCGCGGATGGGGGAAGGCCGCGCCGCTGGAAATATGGAAGCCGTCGACCCCCGCCTCCTCCAGCCACTTGATCACCTGGATCGACTCCTCCAGCGTGTTGCCCTTGCCCAGCCAGGGCAGGACGGCATCGTAGTCCTCGACGGCGCTGATCTTGAACTGCAGGTGGTAGTCGTTCCCGACCTCACGACGAATGGCGCGCACGATCTCCAGCGCGAAGCGGGCCCGGTTCTCCAGCGATCCGCCGTAGTCGTCGTCGCGATCGTTGATCGCCGAGCTGAGAAACTGGGTGATCAGATAGCCGTTGCAGCCATGGACTTCCACGCCGTCGAGCCCGGCTTCGCGGGCCCGGCGGGCGGCGTCGGCGAATTTCTGGACGATCGCCTGAATCTGGGGGATCGTCAGCTTTTCGCCCCGCAGACCGTGGATCGGCTCGGGTTTGTCGGTCGAGCTGACCCCTTTCTCGAATTCGATGCCGGGGTTGTCCCGCTGGCGGCCGGAATGGGCGATCTGGACGATGTAGGCGCAGTCGTGCTCGTGCACCCGTTTGCCGAGCTCGCGCCAGAAGGGGATGCGGTCGTCGCGGTCGATCGACGCGTAGTTGGGGATGATCAAGCCACGCGGGTCGACGGGTGAGTTCGAAGAGATGATCGCGCCGATGCCGTTTTTGGCGAATTTGACATCCCAGGCGACGCGCAATGGGGTGCCTGCGCCGTCGTAATGGTCGAACCGGCCGGAGAGACTCGACCGGAAGAGCCGGTTTTTGACGGTGAGATTGCGAAAGTGGAGGGGCTGAAAGATCGGGTCGTCGGACACAGCGGACCTCACCATGACATAGGGCAATGTGCGGAGTCGATCCTCTCCAGCCGACGGTCAGGGTGTGACGCGCTCGCGGCACGCTGGAGCCTGGCTGTTGGGTACCCGTCGCTTTCAGTATAGGGAGCGCACCGGACCGGCACAATACGCAATGTGCGCAGATGGAGCGGCAGTGAGGCGGGCCAGTTTGCAGGAGCGATCGGGGCGTGCATTTCTGCCGCCCGGCAATAGGTCCCGAAATCCATGAACGAGGTCCAATTGCCGCCGGGGAATGCATTGCCGGTCTGATTGCCGCCCGGGAATGAATTGCCGGTGTCTCCGTGACGCCCGGGAATCAATTCCCGGTCTGAATCCCGACGCAAAACCTGCTGAAGCAGGTTGGTTTGTGGGGCGTGATGGGCTGGAGCGGGTCTGGCGTCGGCGAGAAATTGCACCCACGAGGGGTCCCGTACGGGCAGGGCTCGTCCCTGCCCTTGCTCGCTGGGGTACGGTCATCTGTCCTCAGGGCGAAGGAGTGGAAATCTCCGTGCCGTCCGGGAATGCATTCCCGGGCTGAATCCCGACACAAAACCTGCTGAAGCAGGTTGGTTTGTGGGGCGTGATGGGCCGGCACGGGTCTGGTGTCCACGAGCATGGGCGCCCACGAGGGGTCCCGTACGGGCAGGGCTCGTCCCTGCCTTTGCTCGCTGGGGTACGGTCATCTGTCCTCAGGGCGAAGGGGTGGAATCTCCGTGTCGCCCGGGAATGAATTGCCGATGTCTCCGTGCCGTCCGGAAATTAATTCCCGGTCTTCATTGGCGAGCTGATAAACCGGCGTAAGCGATATCCTTCCGACCTGCGTGAAACCTTCGAGCGGCTTTTCATGCTTCGTCAGACGGCTGACTAAGCACCCGATTTTGTTTCAGAGAGCCAGGCGGCCCGTGCGCTCAGGCGGGCACCAGAGTTCGTTTTCGCCGTTCGAGACATTTCGAGGACTCGATCATGATCGCTGCATCACCTGTACACCCTGATCCCCGCATGAAGGCCGCAATCGTCGAGCTCAGGGAGTTGATCAGTGCCTCGTATCCGGAGACGACGTCTGTCGTCGACCGTGAACAAACAGCGGGGACGGTATGCGTCACCCCGATCGTGGACGTCGATGATCCCGATGAGGTGATCGATTGCTTCATCGATCGTGTACTGACATTCCAGGTCGATGAAGGGCTTCCGCTTCACGTGGTTCCAGTTCGCGCGCCGGCGCGGCGAGGCCTTCTGCATGCTGCGTCGCGCGGTGAGCGACCCTCACGTTCCCAAGGGCGCAGAGCCGTGTGAACCATTTCACTTGGTGGAAACTTTTTCACCGGTGATTGCGATTCGTTTGTGCCAGCGCATGCGCCCTTTCCGCCCGGTTCCTCCTCCCGCTGGGGCGACTCTCGCGGTTACAACATGCAAGGTGGTGGAGCCAGGTTTGGCGCTGGTTGCAGAGGATGGCGAGGGTGGGCTTTTTGAGGTCATCCACAGACGTTCGGCAAGTCTAAGGAACGCGCAACCCCTGTTCTTCCGGGCGGCAACGTGCGCCCGTTTACGGTCCACGGTCCACGACCTGCGATCTGCGATTTGCGATCTGCGACCTGCGACCTGCGATCTGCGATCTGCGCACCATGATGCCTCTCCCGCTTGCGTCATCGGGTTGCGACGGCTACCGTATGCGCGACTTCGAGATCGACGGAAGGACGCGTGCGATTCATGGCCCAGGGACTTTCACCCGAGCAGATTATTTACGACCTCGCCACCGCCGGTGATCCGCAGGTTTCGCCGGATGGCACGCAGGTGCTCTTCACGCGCTCGCAAGCGGTGCGCGGGAAGAAAGTGGGCCTGAGCCAGATCTGGATGTGCGCGATCGACGGATCCGACGCCAGGGCGCTGGATCTGGATGGCCAGCGAAACAGCGCTCCCCGCTGGTCGCCCGATGGAGAAGCGCTCGTCTACGTGTCGAATTCGGATGACGGCAGCGCGCTCGTCTACAAGTCGTTCGCCGGAGGGTCGGCCCGCGAGCTCGTGTTTCATGCAAGCGCCATTTCCGCGCCCGCGTGGTCGCCGGACGGTCAGCAGATTGCCTATAACACCGAGTTCGACCCGGAGAACCCGAACGCGGCAAAACCTGGAAAAGACGACGCGCCACGAGTGCGCGTCGTCCGCCGTCTCGATTACAAGCAGGACAATCGCGGTTTTCTCAACGACGTACGCCAGCACGTCTGGGTGGTGGACTGCGACGGGAATGCCCGCCGCCGGGTGACGCAGAACGCCGTCGACTATCTCTCTCCGGCATGGTCGCCGGATGGAACGAAGATCGCGGTGAAAGTGCCCAACCGAAACGGGATGCGGGCCCAGCTGGCGATCGTCGATGTCGAAAGCGGCGAGGAGACGCTGGTCGGGTCGGTCGAAGGCAACACCGGGTGCTGGAGCTGGTCGCCGGATGGCTCGCGGCTGCTGATCGCCGGCGATGAGACCCAAACCTGGCAATACGATCTCTTTCTCTACGATCTCGGCGCCGGCACGCTCAGGCGGTTGACCGATGACCTGGCGTTTCAGCCAGATGCCGGATTCCCGACGGTTTCGCTGCCATCGCAACCTGTCTGGATCGATGCGTCGACGGCGATCGTGCACGGACAGGAGCGAGGCGCGAGCGGGCTCTTCGCCGTCGATGTCGAAACGGCCGCGGCGTCGCCGGTGGTGACCTCGACGGCGCAGCATGTCGGGCTGTCCGCGGACGCCGCCGCGCGGTGTTTGGTGCAAAGCGCGACGAGCGCTGA
>JBFWRO010000367.1:0-4007 GCA_050248865.1 Thermomicrobiales bacterium
TTCGAACTGGCCGATCCGCAGATGGCTCGTATCGTGCGGCGGCTGCGAGATCTGCCGGGGCAGGCGCTGTTCCAGTATGTCGACGATGAGGATCAGCTGGTCGGGGTGGACTCGGAAGATGTCAATGATTACCTGCGAGGTCTAGCCTGTGACAATTTCACCGCCAAAGACTTTCGCACCTGGGCCGGAACGGTGCTGGCGGCGTCGGAATTGTGCTCCATCGAAGTTCCTGCGTCGGCTGCTGAGGCGAATCGAGCTATCGTCAAAGCCGTGGACGAAACCGCGAAATGTTTGGGGAATACTCGCGCCGTGTGCCGGTCTTCGTATATCCACCCCAGGGTGCTGGAATCGTTCGTCTCCGGCGAGTTGTCCCAACTGGCGGAGAGGTCAGGGCGCTGGAAGGCCGAGTCCGGATTGAGCCGGGAGGAACTTCTGGTCAAACGATTGCTGGAGCAAGCCTGAGCAGACACGGTGCGGCCCCCGTCGCAAGCGCGGGGGCCACAGTGCATGAGAGCGTCGACAACCGGTTATCTATCCCGTGCGATAGCTGTCAACAACCGCCGGTTTTTCCCAGTTTTGGGCTTTGATCTGCTCCTCGCTCAGGTTCAGCACGAGCCCTTCCGCCGAGATGCCGGCGATGGCGCTTTCCGGAAGATAGGTTTCATCGAGGCCGCCGAACCAGTCCTTCAACTTCCCAGGTTCGAGCAGGAAATAGTGTCGTCCGACACTCGCCTGAAAGTCCTCCTGGGGATGGAAAACGCTCTTCACTTTGCCGATCTTTTTACCGTCGCGGCTGAAGACCTCGAGGCCCGTCAGAATATCGTAGTCCTGATGACTCATCGGGGTGAACTTCGTCAATGTTTGGTGGCTCGTCATTGCTGACCTCCATTTTCTTCGAGGCGTATCCCTCTGTCCCAGGGGGCGCAACATCCGTGCCAGCGAGCAGTTTCGCGCCGATTTCAACCTGGACGGCGGAGGCCGATCAGCGCCGCATCCTTGAGCACCTTCACCTTCGGGCGCGATGGTAGGCTTGCAGCAGAGGGAATGATCCAGACACAGCGATTTTGACGTTTGAAGGTCAGGGTGTGGGTACGTGTCCGAGCAGAACGACAATCTGCTAATTCAGGAGGTGGCGAAGGGAAATCCCGACGCCCTTGCCGCACTCTATGACCGCCACGGACGCCTTGCGTACAGCGTTGCCTATCGGGTGCTGTCCGATGGACCGGCAGCGGAAGAGGCCGTGCAGGATGCGTTTCTCACACTATGGAGGAAAGCAGGAAGCTTCGATGCGAGTCGAGGTGTCGGATTGCGGCCATGGCTATTGACGATCGTTCGCAACGCTTCGATCGATTCGATCAGGCGACGAAATCGGTACGGCTCCAGGGAAGTCGAACTCGACGCCGACGCGCCGTTTCGGGGAACCGATGATCCGGTGGCCGAGGTGCTGCTGTCGCTCGATCGAACGATCATCCGGCAGGCGATGACGCAACTCCCGGACGAGCAGCGCTCCGCTATCGAGATGGCGTTCTTCGAGGGGATGACGAATCGGGAAATCGCAGAGAGGTCCGGGTTGCCTCTTGGTACCGTGAAGGGAAGGTTGAGGCTTGGACTGCATAAATTGCAGGAAAGTCTGACCGAGCATTATGTTGCCAGTCGGGAGACTGGGTAGAACACCGGGCGCAGCAGTCGCCTGAGTGATGGAGCACCTCGGAGTGGAACCGGGAATCAGCGAACAGGAACACCGGATGTATCGGGAGCTGCTCGGCGCTTATGCGCTGGGCGCAGTGACACCCGAGGAATTCGCTGCCGTCGAATCGCATCTCGAGGAATGCGACGGCTGCCGGGCGGAGATCGCCAAACTCCGCTCAGTTGTCGGTGTTTTGCCGCTGACCGTGGAAGAGCGCGAGCCTCCCCCGAGATTGCGCGACTCGATTCTGGCCGCGGTGGCGGCGGAGAGCCCTGGTGCTGGCCAGGCCATGGCGCGACCGGCCGCGGCGCCAGTTGTGGAGCTCGATGCTGAACGACGGCGCCGCTATCTGCTGCCGTGGGCAGCGGCGGCAGCGATGCTCCTGCTTTCCATTGGACTGCTTGCCTGGAACTTCAGTCTGCGGGACGACCCAGAGGCGCCTGAACCGATGACGATCGCGTTCGAGCCGATGGCCGACGATGTCGATGCTGGCGCTGAAGCGATGTGGATGGAAGATGCGGGAGTCATCAAGGTCTGGTTGACCGACGCTCCCGCCCTGGCTTCCAACGAGGTTTACCAGGTCTGGATGATCCACGACGATTCGATCGCCGTGTCTGCTGGCGTGATGACCGAGGCTCGCGCACCGATCGCCATCGCGGCAAACCCCAGTGAATTCGAAATGCTGGCCATTACCCGTGAGCCAGGTCCAATGGGGATGCCCTCGCCAACCAGCGATCCTATTCTGACTGGCCACTTCGAGACTGCTTGACGCAACTTGCGCCTGAGACGATAGTTATATTGTTGATGCCGAACTCCATTTTGAGTCTGGCGCGACGACTCGGCAGGTCAGTGCGGTCATGGCACTCGAATTTCGCTCCCTTTCCAGCTCATTCCCATCCGGTCGCGTGCTGTGTGGTGCGGTCGCCGAAGAACCGGCGGTGGTGCTGACTATCGGCAATACGCCGATGCTCAGCCTGCGACGACTGGCTGGGCGACTGGGATTGCCGGACGACGTCGAGCTGTGGCTGAAAGCCGAATGGGCGAATCCCGGTGGATCTGTCAAGGATCGGCCAGCGCTGGCCATCGTCAGGCATGCGCTTGCCAGCGGGCAGCTCACCGCGGGCAAGACGCTTCTGGACAGCACGTCGGGAAACACGGGAATCGCCTACGCCATGCTGGGGGCAGCGCTGGGATTTCCGGTCGAACTCGTGCTGCCGGACAGTGCCTCGGACGAGCGAAAGGCCACCGTGCGAGCGTTTGGCGCGCGGATCACGCCGAGCGACCCCTATGAGGGATCGAACGGAGCGATCGTTCACGCCCGGCGGCTCTTCGCCGAGCGTCCTGACGCGTATTTCTATGCCGATCAATATAGCAACCCCTGCAACCCGGCAGCGCACTTCGCCAGCACCGGACCGGAGATTTGGCACCAGACTGTCGGCCGGGTGACGCACTTTGTCGCCGGGCTGGGAACGACAGGGACGATGATGGGCGTTGGCGGGTATTTGAAGCGGCAGAAACCGGGCGTTTCGCTCGTCGCTGTGCAGCCTGCGGAGTCATTTCACGGCATCGAGGGACTCAAGCACCTGCCGACGGCCATCGTACCGGGCATTTACGATGAGTCGATCCCGGATATCCAGGTCGGCGTCGAAACGGAAGATGCCTTTGCGTTCGCGCGCGAGCTCGCCCGCGTCGAGGGTCTTTTTGGCGGGACCTCGACGGGCGCAGCGCTGGCTGGTGCAGTTCGAATAGCAAGGGAATCTGCCGCCGCGGGCGAGCCTGCCGTAATTGTGGCCCTCGCTCCCGATGGCGGCACGAAGTATCTTTCCACAGAGTTATGGAGCTGATCCGTCCGATCATTCCTGATTGGACGTGAAGGGAACATCGCACGCATGTCGACAACCAGTACCGTCAATGTCCTTATTCCGGCCCCGTTGCGTCGCTTTACCGGTGGTGAATCGAAAGTTAGCACCGGCGGCGCGACAGTCGCCGAGCTGATCGATCAGCTAGAGGTGGCGTATCCCGGGTTGAAGGAGAAGATCGTCGAGGACGACGGCGAGATTCGCCGCTTCGTGAACGTCTTCGTCAACGGGCAGAACGTGCGCAAACTGCAGGGTTCCGCGACAGCAGTCAACGATGGGGACGAAGTCGGGATCGTACCGGCGATGGCGGGCGGCTCGAACGGGTGAAAACGCTCCGGCTGAGCGACGAGCACCGGCAGGCGATCTATCAGCATGCTCGCGACGAAGCGCCGAGAGAGTGTTGCGGGGTCATCGCTGGTAAGACCGACGGAACGCTGACGACCTTCCACCGGCTGACCAAT
>JBFWRO010000368.1:0-3999 GCA_050248865.1 Thermomicrobiales bacterium
AGACGGCTCATCATCGACGACCAGCACCCTCGCTCCTACAGGCACCGAATCCAGAGAACTCATCGTGGCAAAGCCGATGTTCTCGATGCAGGGTCGAATCGCACTGCTATATCAACAGGGATCCGCCTCGGTTGGCCTGCTTCGCTCACAAACACCCACTCCGTCGATGCTTGGCACACCAACTCCTGCCCGTCTTCGGATTCACCCCTGGGAACGCTTCTCCCGGCGACCGGGATCAGGTCAGGGATAGGGGTAACTCGCAGGATCCGATACGCTCGCTCGACACGCGCACCCTGTACCGGCCCCAACCAGGTGACAACCCGCAGCAGGTCGTCGGAGAACGTGGGGCGCACGTACTGGATGGAATGTTGCCTCGCTACAAACACGCCGCCCAGCTCGCGGGTCCGCTCCAGGCTCAGCCCGAGAAACCGGGCATGATCGACCGCGGCCTGCTCGATGAAGTTGACGTACGCGGCGTTGTTGGTATGCCCCAGCGCATCAATATCACAGTTCCGAACCCGGACGTATGTTTCAAATCTTGGTGTTTCGGCGCCTTCTGGTTCCACCAAATACCGGTTCACAATCGGGCACTCGCCAATCGTTGTACGTGCGATGAACCGCGAGGAAGCTCAAGCGTATCAGCCGCCCGCGTGAAAATGCGGCGCAGAATCGCTACCGTCGACGCGTAGGTGGAGTCCATCCCATGGTAAGACATGCCGCGTGCTCCGAGCGTTTGTGCCCGTGTATACGGCGTGTCTGATGCGTAGTGGATGATGCCGAGATCGAGGGAATCGGAGCGGTGAGTTTGCAGATTGATGGCCTCTTCCGCAGGATATCGGCGTAGGTGGAGATCCTCGTAAAGCGCATTCAAATAGGGACCGGCTTCCATCTCCACCACTGTGAAGTTCTCGCGATAGAAAAAGTCGAGATATCCCTCATTCTGCAAAAACGTTCCTTTGACAGTCACCGCTTTCTGGTTGTCTAATGCCGCGCCATATTCGAGATACGGCGCCAGATCCGAGTAGGTAAAGGCATTTTCAAACCAATAGGTATTACCGGAGTGTTCGTCATAGACAACATCTGAGATCATCACATCTCCGATGCGTCCGTTAAGCGTGGCTGCCTTCCCAAGAATATAGACTCCTTGGAGCTCGTCAGTGGTCATTCCGACCTGCGTCATGATGTTGTATGCCGCTAGTCCGAGCGGATAATTGACATTAACGATGATGGCGTCCGATTGCCTTGGGTCGAGGCAAACGCCGTCATCTGCACAGAGTCGCGGATCAAAGAATGCGGGATCGAGCTTTGCCAATTCGATGATCTGGATGCCGACGTCGATCGGGCCACGCGCTTCGATGTGATGAATCCCGATCGCGCGCTCTTCCTGGTTTCTCGTCTCCCGCGCTGCTCCCTGCCCTGGCGCGGCAAAATAGGGCCGGGCCGCGAAGTAGAGCAGGTTCTCCCAGTTGGATCGGCTCTCGCCTGCTTCCAATTGCTGCAATTCGGTTTGCAGCTCGGTTGAGCCATGTTGGCGAATAAACGCGGTCAGTTCATTCTTGCGCCGGCGCGCCGTTCCTGAGAGCAAATTGACGATCGAATGCGTATTCGACGACACGAAATAGATGGGCCGGTCGATCGCACCCAAATCGTGCAACACTCGCTCTGCCGGGAGCCACCACTGGTGGGTTGCCCGAGCGTTTCCCAGATACGTACCGCCGATCATCTTCAGCGTGAAACGCTTCCGCTCCTCGGCAATCCGAGACAGGTTCTGCCAGAACGCTTCGCCCCAGATCGATCGCAAGCGATGCCAGTCACCCTCGGAGATGCGCAACATCGCCGCACACTCGGCTTCTTGATCTGGGGAGAGTGTGCCGCCTGCTGCCGCTAACGCGATGCGCTCAGCAAGCGACGGATTTCCGGCGATGATGCCGTGCATCTTGTTCCATTCGATCTGGTAAGCCACGATCGAGGGCACCAGATCATCGAGGTCCGACGCAGAAGCGATGGTCGCGGCCAAAGTCTGCTGCCCGTCGTAACGCCAGCGCCGTCTCCGTCCGGGGGCGGAGACGATTTTCCAGGAATCGAGATCATCAAATCCTTGCCGCCGGAAGCCCCGCGCAGACTGTCCAAGCACGATATCGGTAACGCGAACGATGACGTCGGGCAGGCGTTGCGCTGAGTAGATGAATGCATTGAGATCGGGTTCAGGCTCTTCTGCCCCAGCATGAAGCGAAGCCGCCGCGGTCAGATGTGCTGGTATCAACGCCGAGACTGGAATCGCACCCGAGCTCTGCAAGAGGGTCGTGTATGTCCGCACATAGAGATCGACTTCACGCTTGCCTGGGACCCTCGGAGTCCCCGCGCTGCCGGGAATCCGCCCAGATTCGCCAGGAAGCGTTCCATCGCCGGAAGTCTCAAATTCACGCATGTTCATTGGTCGTCTATCAGCTTGCGAGTCCCCTACCGGGAACAAGGTCCCTTATCCTCACAATGAGTATAGGAGAGAGGCAAGAGAAAACCGCGTCGCTATCGAGCGACGCGGTCGCAATCAGTCAGGGCCAAACATTCCAATGAGGAGCGAACTGGGGACGCGCTAATCCTCCCGTGCCTGATCAGAAGCTGTTGCACTTTGCGCGTGACTCAACAGTCGATGCGGGTCGACGGCAATGGCATTGCGTCCCAGCGAACGTACGGCCCCTTGCTCCTGCAATTCCAGGAGCTTGCGTGTGACCGTGACGCGGTTAGAGCCAATCATGTTGGCCAGAGACTGGTGCGTCACCGGCAGGGTGATCGCGGTAAGTCCGTCGGCTGTCGGCCGTCCGAAGCCCCGCGACAGTTGCAAGAGCGTCGACGCAAGACGCACCGAGGTGTCTCGCGCCAACAGTTGCTCTGTCAGGACGTGCAGCTCAGAAATGCGTCGCGTCATGCCATGTACGACCGCATTGGCCAGTTCCGGCGTGCGCTGGATCAGCTCCGCCAGGTCGTCCGCTCCCACGACAGATACAGAGGACTCAACGATCGCCTCTGCAGTCGACCCAGTCGAAAGGCCCTCGGCGTTCGATTCCTGCGTGAAGACAGTGTTCGGTCCAAGCAAACCGAGATTGATCGCGCGTCCATCTGGCAGCGACTTAAAGAGACGAATACATCCCGTGCGGACGATAAAGATCAGGTTTTCGCCAGTTCCAGGCCCAAAAATTTCCTGGCCACGATGGAACACCGTTGTCGTGGCCTTGGCGGGGCCTGATCCTTGCCGGTCGTTCGCCTTAGCGACAGAGTCCGCGCCGTTGCGATTCAGACGGTCCATCGGCTGTGCGGGCCCCGCGGCCGCTCCGCTGCGGACCTCTCCCGCGTACCAACCGGGCGCCGTCACTGCAAGTGTGCGGGCGGTGGCCCCTTCTCGTGAAGCGAACTTCATTGCCATCTCCCATTCTTTCGTTCAAGTGCGCCGGCAATTCGCGGTTTGCCGGCATGGGAGCCTAATCGCAAGGTTGGTGCCAACCTATTGATCGCATTGGCGACTTTCCCGGGAGACGACACGCTGGAAGCAATATCCATCGGTTCAGAGGCAAAGAAATCGGCAGTTTACACGTCTGTAGCGAGTTCGTAATGGAAGCGGCTATTCAGCGATGCCACACCATTGGACAATCAGCACGGCGGTCGTAGCAGTCGCGGTGAAGAGATCATCAAGAAGTATGGACTCATCGGGTGCGTGGGCCAGCCGCACGTCTCCCGCCCCGAACATCACGCAAGGTATGTTTCCGGCATGAACGAAATGCCGCATGTCCGCACCGTAGGTTACTCCTGTGAACTGCGGATCGAGACGACCGACTGATTCCACGGCCAGGCGAACGTGTTCGGCGAACGGGTGGTCCTCATCGATGCCTGCGGGCGCGAACTGGCCATCGAGCCATTCCACGATCGGCGGATTTTCCGCCAGCCAGGCGTCCGCTTGCGAAATGTCGTGAATAACCTTCGCGAACCGCGCCTTGAATGATTCCA
>JBFWRO010000369.1:0-3996 GCA_050248865.1 Thermomicrobiales bacterium
GCCCACATCAGCGTCTGCGCCGCCATGCGGGAATCGATTTCGTTCGACATACCGAGGCCGAGCTGGACTCCCTGTTCACTGCGAATACTGGCGCCCCCTTCGAGAAGCTCCGCCCAGGTATTGGGCCCATCAGGGATGCCGGCGGTTTCCCATAGACTTCGACGGTAATTTCCCGGATCGGGTGCGTAGCCGTGGCAGTACGCGTAGAACTTGCCGGTGGTGGGATTGAAGGTGTTTGCGGCAGTCATCGCCAGTTGCTCGCCGTGGCGGGCTGTTGACTCGGCAATGATGTCGGTCATATCGAGCATCGAGCTCTCGTACTGCGCCAGAGAGGAAATGTGCTCGATCAGGTCGTGCCCTTCGCCGGCGCTGATCTCAGCGGCGACGGTGGCAGGAATCTCGGCCGTGTTGATATGATCGACGGTCACTTCGACATCGTTGGCCTCGCCCCATGCCTGGGCAAAAGCATCGAACCAGACATCGTAGGCCGGAACGAAATGACTCCACTGAAGAATATTGAGCCGAGTGCCAGCGATGTTCGCGGTTGGCGTCGATTCCTGGGCCATGGCTTCGATGCGCATGGCCGCAGCAGGTGACAGACCCAGGGCAAGCGCGGCGCTCGTGGACTTCATCATGCCGCGGCGTGACAACGATTTTGTAAGCAAACGATCGTACATCTCTGTACTCCTCCTTTGTTTGCCAAACTTTCAGATGTCGCTTGCGCGATGGGGGAAAATTATCCCCAGCGTGTCAGAATTGTCAAATCGGGCGAAACGAATTCATGTGGTCGCCGGCGCAGGAGCCTGGCACGAACGGGCATGTCCCGGCGCGCCTGATCCTCATGACGCGCTCTGCAGAGCGTGACGTACAGGGCTACTTCATGGCCTTGAGGGCGCCAAACACGTCCCGTGCCAGGGTGCGGCGCGGTAGACCCTTCATGATCGAAAGCAGCTTCTTCTGCTTGTCGCTCTTCGATGTGCCGTCGACCGTGAGGTATTCGAGCGCCGCGCTGGCGATCGTTCGAGGATAGGTGGTGAAAAGCTGGGGCCGGTCGTACGCAAACGGAGCAATCTTCCGTATCTTCTTCAAATCGGACATGATGATGGATTGGTCGAGCATTTCCTGGTAGCTGGCCAGGGAAGCAGCCGTAAAGTCGGCTTTTTCTTTCGCCTGGATGATCGATCGTGCGGCAAGCCGCCCGGACAGCATGGCCAGGTTGGCGCCTTCTCGATTGATCGGATTGATGAGTCCGGCGGCGTCGCCCACAACGACCACCCCGTCGCCATACAGACCGGGAAGCCGGTCGTATCCGATTTCGGGTATGAGGTGCGCCGAATACTCGATTGTCTCCCCTCCTTGCAACAAAGGGGCGATGGCTGGATGTCGTTTGAAACGATCGAGCATGTCGTTGACGTTGCGTCCAGAGGTCATCAAATCCTGAAGCAGGGCGCCTGTGCCGATCGAGATCGATTCCCGGTTGGTGTAGATGAACCCATAGCCGAGCATGCCCCAGGTCGACTCTCCGAAGATCTCGTAGGCGGCGCCAAGTCCCGCTGGCAGGGCGAAGCGGTCGTCGATCTTGTCGGCGGGGAGGGCGATCAGCTCCTTGGCGATCAGGGCCTGCTCCATCGGCGTCCACTCGCGATGAAGTCCCACCTGCCTGGCCAGCAGCGAATTGGCGCCATCAGCCAGAACGACGACATGCGATTCGAGCTCACCATCAGGTTCTCCGGTGGAGACCCCGACGACCTTGCCGGAATCGACGAGAAGCTCGGTAACCGTAAACTCGGGATAAATCTCGGCGCCGGCTTCCTCGGCCCTGGAGGCGTACCACTGGTCGAATTCCGAGCGCAACACGGAGTAGGCGTTGTACGGAGGCTCGGCGAATTTCATCGAGCGAAACAGACCGCCGAGCATGGCATCTTCGGTGAGCGCCAGGTAGCGTTGCTCAATGATCGGACGCTCGAGCGGTGCTTCAGCTTCGAAACCGGGAGCAAACTCCTCGGTGGGATGGCGATACAGGATGCCGCCGGAGACATTCTTCGAACCGGGGTATTGACCGCGCTCGAGAACGACCACCGTCAGACCTGCTTCAGCGAGGTCACGCGCCGCAGTGATGCCCGCCGGGCCAGCCCCGACAACGATGGCGTCGAGCTTGTCTCCGTCCATGAATGCTTCCTTTTCGGCGGATTATGCCGAAGCCGCCAACTCGCTGACGATCGCAGGCACGATATCGAACAGATCGCCAACGATACCAAAGGAGGCTATTCTGAAAATCGGCGCATCTGGGTCGCGGTTGATGGCGACGATGAATTCGGACCCCTGCATGCCAACGACATGCTGAACGGCGCCGGAGATGCCAACGGCGACGTAGAGCCTGGGGGACACGGACCTACCCGTTTGGCCGACCTGCTCATGGTGCTTTCGCCAACCAGCATCGACGACCGCGCGGGATGCGCCGACGACGCCATCGAGGGCAGCGGCCAGATGTTCGACGACAGCAAAGTTCTCTGGTTCTTTCAACCCTCTGCCGCCGCTGACAATGATTTCCGCTTCTTCGAGGTTGCGGGCACCGCTTCCTGAATCCTGATGCAGCCCCTCGAATCGGACCCGGGGGTCGGGAATTTCGACCTGAAGTGACTCGATCCCGGCACCACTTTCTGTCGACGACGCCTTTTCGAAGGCGCCGGGGCGGATCGTGACGACGGACAGACCATCTCCAGGAAGATCGACGCGGCTGAGCATTTTGCCGCCATACACCGGGCGCACCGCCGTGAGCTTACCTTCCACGACATCGAACTGAATCGCGTCGGCGGCGGCGATGGCACCGAGGCGGGCGGCGAGAGCGGGAGCGTAGTCGCGACCGGAGGTCGTACCTGGCAGGAGGACCAATCCGGGATCGACGGCAGCGATCACGGCCTCGGCTGCGGCGAGCGCGGAGTCGGTCGAGAACGTGGCCAGCGTCGGGTGCGCCACCGTCAGGACCCTGCTGATGCCGGTGGCGGCCAGGGATTCGGCGCTGGATCGGGGTGCATCACTTGCCACAGCGGCAACGATCTCAGCGCCTGTGGCTCCAGCAATCTGTTTCGCGGCGGTGACCGCTTCGAGCGAGGCTGGACGTAGCTGATCCCCGGTGGTCTCGGCGAGCACGAGAATTGGGTTCATGGTGTTGGTCACTCCAGACTGCAGAGCCGAAAATGGGCCGCGGCGCAATTCGATCAGACGAGCTTTTGTTCCCTGAGCCAGGCCACGAGCTTCTGCGCGGCTTCGGCTGGCGGCACGTCCTGGAGGATGATGCCGGTGGTATCGCGTTCCTGTACGAATGGCGTCGACCAGGTCGTCCTGCTCACCGGAACGGACGCAGGGGTAATGACATCAATCGGCTTCTTCCTGGCAGCCATGATGCCTTTCAACGATGGATATCGAGGCGCATTGAGACCGGTCATGGCCATGATCAGGACGGGCGTGTCAACTGAAACCTGCTGCTTGCCATCCTCGGTGTCTCGCAGAATCGTCAGCGTCGAGCCATCCGCCACAACGGACGTTGCGGAGGAGACCTGCGGTATGCCGAGCGAAACTGCGATTGCTGGTCCCACTTCTCCGGCTCCGAAGTCGTCGGACATCTGTCCACAAATAACGATGTCGGGCTGGAGCGGTTTGATTGCCTCGGTCAGCAATGATGCCAGTGCCGCTGCATCGAGGAGGTGGGCCTGATCGACCTGAAGAAGCACGCCGTTGTCAGCGCCCATGGCCAGGGCCCGGACGACGGCGTCTCTGGCTCCCGCGGGACCTACGGTGACGACGGTGACTTCGCCGCCATGCGCTTCTTTCAATCTGAGCGCTTCCTCGATGGCGTAGTCGTCAAACGAGTTGATGACCATTTGGCCGGAAAACTGAATCTCTCCTGTGGAGTGATTGATCCGGGCGGCGTTCAAATCGGGCACTTGCCGCACCAGAACGACAATTCTGTATCCCATCGCTTGACCTGCTGACTCC
>JBFWRO010000370.1:0-3956 GCA_050248865.1 Thermomicrobiales bacterium
CGACGAGCCGTTCGATCCGGTGTGTCCGAGAAAGTCGTTGGTGGCCATGTCCTGACTGTGCACGTCGGCGGCGACGCTCATGGTCTGGCTGAGTGACAGCGGCGGCGCGCCATTTGCCAGACGGTACGTGTTGATCGTCCTCAGAAACGCTGCCTCTTCACTGTCGGCGCAGGCGCTGTCTGCATTCTGAGCAGCGGCGACCGATGGAGTCATGGCGATCGAGGCTGTGGCCAGAATGAGGGCGACCAGCAGGAACGCAGGAATTTTCATGCACTTTTCTCCCAGGCTGCGAGGCACTCGCCACGCAGGCAGACGCTCCATAGCGGCTCTGTGAAGCACAAACAGCTTGTCGACTTCAGGAGTCTGATCGGCATTGTGGCACGCAGCGGCCACCGGCACAAGTGGAATGAAACGGCTCACAACAGACGAACGGTAATGGCGAGCGAATGATGAAAGGCACGAGGGTGAAGAAACGGGAGGCATTAGCGGATTTGTCCGTGGGGATAGAGACTCTGTTCAGTGGTGAACCAGTCGCCGTCGGGACCGCGGTGAGCATGGCGGTGACCGGGTCTTTGAGCTATTTGAGCTTTTTCGGCGTCATCGACGATCAGACGATCGGCGCGATCACTGGGTTGCTGACGCTCTGGTTGCCGGTGATTGGTGTGATTCTGCGGAGTCAGTACACGCCGTTTGCCCGGCGGTGAACGAGGGCTCGATGGGGAGGCAGACGTTGCCGGTTGCAGAGTCCCGGCTGGGCACCGGGGTGAGACGGTTACCGCGAAGCCAGTAAGCGCGTTGGGCGTTCATTCGTTAGGATGTGAGCAGACGTTTGCGTACTCGGTCACATTCGCGAATTGGGAGGATGCCATGCAAGCACCATCGCCATATCCCGTGCAATTTTCGGTCGAGTATCCGGATCGGCAACTGAACCGGCTGACGACCTTCTTCCGCATTATCGTCGCGATTCCGATCCTGATCATTCTGGGAGCGATCAGCGGCGGCGATTGGTCATTCAACTGGAATGACGCGGGAGATGACTGGCAGGGGACGGCAGCCGGCACGGGCGGCGTGCTCTTCTTCGCCACGGCGGCCATGATTCTGGTGCGGCAGAAGTATCCGCGCTGGTGGTTCGACTGGCATCTCGAGCTGCAGCGTTTCACCAGCCGGGTCTTTGTCTATCTGGCGCTGATGGACGATCAGTACCCTTCGACCGATGAGCGGCAATCCGTGCAGCTCGACTACGTCTATCCCGATGCCGCGCGCGATCTTGTGCGGTGGATGCCGCTGGTGAAGTGGCTGCTGGCGATTCCCCACTGGATCGTACTCATTTTCCTGAATATCGCCGCGTTGGTGACGGTGGTGATTGCCTGGTTTGCGATCCTGATCACGGGAATGTATCCACGGGGATTGTTCGATTTTGTGGAAGGCGTCATGCGCTGGGACAACCGGGTGATCGGGTACGCAGTGACGCTGGTGACGGACGAGTACCCGCCGTTCAGCCTCGACGCATGAGTCTGGAATGCGCGGGAGGACTCGTCGGCAACGCGTCGCTGCCCCCCCAGCCGGTTACCAGGGAAAGGCATCAGTGACGGCGGCACTCAGCTGATCGACCCAGGAATCAACAGGCGCGTTGTTCGTGGCGAGCAGGTTGGCGGCGGTCGCTGCCGCGAGTGAGCGGAGGGCCGGGTCGTCGCTGTCGAGCACGAGAAGCGCCTGTGGTTCGAGGAGGCCGGTGAGGACTGTTTCGACTGGCAGACCGTACGGCGTCTGGAGACCGGACAGGGCCGTCACCACGGCGACGTCGCAGTAGCCGAATCCCAGCCCTTCGTCGACGATGCCCTGAGCGGTGACTTCGGTGATCGCGATGTCGACCGCGGGGTTGTTGAGGATCGTGCGAATTCCCTCAGCGCCCTTGCGGTCGACACCTCTCAGCTCCATGCCGCCGACCGCAAGTCGGGATTCGGTGGCCAAGCCCACGGTTTTCCCAGACCCGGCGAGGCTCGCTGCGATGCGATTGCAGATTTCTCCAGCGTGCGCTCCGATGACCGCAACAAGTGCTGCTCGCACGGGTTGACCGGGCGGGAAAAGCATGTCGATGATGTGGGGAAATGGGTCGCGAGGCTGTCCCATGGTCGGATAGCGCTGCATGCGAAATCCCGAGTGGGCATTCATGTCGAGGATCGCTCCACCGGAAAGCCACAGCGATTGGGCAAGATCAGGAGCGATGACATCCATGGTGGCGACATCGAGCCCGACCACACGAGCGGCGTGCAGAAAGATCGCGATGTTATCGCGGTGAGCTGCGTCCGTTCTGTCGATCGAGACACCGCCGTTGGCCATGCTGGGCCAAAGCCTGAGGCGAACCGTTTCCCCCGGAGCAGGAATGGTGTCACCGGTCTTTCCGGCGGCGGCGAGATAGGCCTCGACTTCACTGTCGACAAGGATCGGACGGCAGGTGTCGGTGGTCCGCAGGCCGCGATGGGGACTGGCGTTCTCCTGATCGATCAGTTCACGAACGGAGTGCTGTCCGTCGCCTACAACATGGGCAGGCATCGTCTCGATAATCGACACGAGGACGCCATTGACGACGGTGACGCGATAGTCGCGGCCATGGACATATCGCTCAATGAGCACGCGCCCGGAATGCGAACCCGTCTGTGCTTTTGAGAAGTGTTCTCTCACCTGGTCACGGGTGCGAAGATCAAGCGCCACGCCAATTGCGCTTCCGGCATCGGCTGGCTTGACAACGACGGGATAGCCGATGCGTTCGGCGATGCTGACCGCATGTTCGACGTCCCGCGCGACTCCACATGGCAGCACCGGCAGGCCAGCAGCTTTCAGATAGTTGTGGGTGAGCATTTTGTCCTGCGAGATTTCCTCCGCAATCGATGAGGTGAGCGACGTGGATGTACCCACGATTCTCCGCCGAAATGCGCCATTGCCGAGCTCGATGATGCGCCCGCGCTGGTCCAGCCGCGTAACGGGAATACCGCGCTCTTCGGCACCTGCGATGAGCGGCTGAGAGGTGGTGATATTCCAGTGGGTCGTGACCTGAGGGATGAAACGGTCCTGGTACTCGGCCAGTAGCTCCGGGTGTCCGTGACGTCGATCATTCAGGAGGAAGCGGATCGCGATGTCCCCTGCCAGCGACCCTATTGCAGCGTGGGGAGACTCGAAAACAAGCTCGTGAACACTCGCATCGAGTCCTTGTCTGGCGGTGGCGAACGTGACAGGAATGCCCGCCATTCGCTGGAGGTTGATGGCGAGGATCGCGATCTTTTCCCAGGTGTCGCTCCGTGCGGGGGGCGGGAGAGGAGGGAGCGGGGTCTTGGGCGAGGATGCTGCTTTCAGCCTGGCCAGCAGGTCCGGTATGTGAACGAAAGGGAGCGATTGAAACGGATCGTCAGCGTTGGTAGATGGGTTCGCCCTGACGATCAGGCGCGTAACCGGGCGTCTTGACCAGATCGACGGTCCTTCCAGCCTGCTCGTACCTATCAAAGATACCGGTAGTGCTCTGTCCGTATCCATCGTGGTCTGCGTGAAGTGCTTGCGAATCGAAAGGCGCCCGGTGTGGACGGGGCGACCTGAGGCGTCTCAGGTTGCCCCTGTCCACCGTATCGAAGCGGGTTCCACTCCGAATATTAGTTGAGGGTGCACGCGCTCCCTGGACACGGTTGTGGCCCGCCTGGAACACGGGATTCGCAGCAGATGTCGCCGGTCGTGCAGGATTGCGTTTCTCCTACGCAGCCACAATACCCATGGCTGTTGCAATCGCCGTTGCAGCAGTCATGGTCGCCGGCACAGGATTGACCTTCGCCCAGACAGCCGCAGACACCATATGAGTTGCAAATGTCGGTCACGTCACAACAATCACCGTCGATCGAGCAACCACCACCCGTTTCCGAACAGCACTGGCCATTCTGTCCGCAGGTGCCAACCGTGCAATTGCAGGTGAG
>JBFWRO010000371.1:0-3945 GCA_050248865.1 Thermomicrobiales bacterium
TCTGATGCCTGTTGCTCCGACAGCGGTAACAAAGACGAGCATAAACCGGAAGTCGGCGGTGGAAGCGTCGTGATCGATACCCTGCCAAACACCGGCACCGGAACCTCTCTGGAGGGAGCTTCCATGGTAGGCGCCGCTGCCCTCCTCGCCGGGGCAGTAGCTGCGGCAGGAACGAAACTGCGCAGAACTGGCAAGCATCCGCATCGGGCATAGCGCCTCGAAACGATTCATTCAGAGCGAACGAACAACACCGCGTCCGGAAGGGGCACGGTGTTGTCTGTATTGTTCCGCCCGGGGATCGCTGGAAGTACCCCCTACGCGGGCGCGATTTGCTTCGTCTGCCGCGAAGCGCCGAGCCGGATAGTCAGCAACCCGGCCAGCACGAGAACGGCCCCGGTAAGTTTGAGCAGACCGAATTGCTAGTCGAAAACAATCGCCGAGAGCACCCCGCTGATGATCGGCACCAGCAAGCCGAAACTCGATGCCAATGCTGCGCCCCGGTGCTTGATGCCGAAGTTCCACAGCATGTAGGCGACATAAACCGGAAAAACGACCATGTAGAGCACGGCCACCCAGCTCGACGCCGAAACGCCTCCCCAGTCTTGATCCTGGGCCTGAGGAACTCCGGCGATAAGCAAAGGAATCGAACCAAGGGTCACAGCCCATGCCGTATATGTGGCAGGAGGATATGCCTTCGCCAGTGGGCGATTGATGATGCCATACACGGCAAATGACGCCGCCGCCATGATTGCCAGCAAATCGCCCGCAAGCGACCGCTCGCCGCCGCGTTTGTCGAGCAGGAATACGGCCACCCCCGCGACGGCGATCGCCAGGCCCAGCCAGCTCAGCCAGGGAGACCTCTCGCCGATCGCAGTGAGAAAGATCATCGTGAAGAGCGGGCTCGTGGCGATCAGCAGGGAAGTGGCGAAGACCGAGGTTCGGTCCAGACCGAGCACGAAACCGAGCTGGTAAATGGTGTATCCGGTCAAACCGGCGGCCACGAACTGCAGCAGGTGCCGCCGTTGGGGCAGCGGAACTCCGCGGGACTGAATCACCATGATAGCGACGGCCATCAGCGTCATGAGCAGGAAACGCACGAAAATAAAGGCCATGGGGTGAAAACGGTCGAGCTGGTCTTTGGTCACGATGAAGGTCGAGGACCAGAGGGAGACCGTTGCCAGGAGTGCCAGCTCCGGTGTGTAGGTGACTCCGCTCCCTTCTATCCGAAGGGCAGAGAGCCGTCGCTGGCTGGCGTTCATTCGACAATGACCGTCAATCCATCGTACGCCACAGCCACACCCTCCGGTAGCCCGGCGGACGCAGCCTCGTGGCTCGATTCGTGGGAAAGATGCACCAGCCAGGTCTGGCGTGGTGCGAGGCTCTCCGCGATCCGGGCTGCTTCGCTCAGACTCAGATGGGTGGGATGCGAGCGCTCGCGCAATGCGTTCAGAACCAGAACCTCGACGCCTTCCAATATTTTCAGGGAGTCTTCAGGAATCGTTTTCGCATCGGTCACATAAGCCAGAGGACCAAAGCGAAATCCGCTGACTTCGAGTCTTCCATGCATGACGGGAACCGGAACGACTGTTTTTCCGTTCACATCGAATGAACCCTCGAACTCATGTAATGTGAGATCGGGTTTTCCTCCGTAAAAGGGAAAATGTTCGGTAAAGGCGTAGGCGTAGCGATCGCGGAGCATTTCCGCGGTGACCGGGCTGGCATAGACCGGAAGATGCGCCTGATTGATCTCGTTGAAGCGGCGGAGATCGTCGAGTCCGCCGGTGTGATCGGCATGCGCATGCGTGTAGAGCACCGCATCGATTCGATCGATCCCGTACGCCCGTGATTGCAACCGCAATTCAGGCGATGTGTCGATCAATATCGTCGTGTCGTCCCAGCGGACCACCGCCGAGGTGCGGAAGCGCGTGTCGCGCGGATCGTTCGATGTGCAGACCGCGCAGTCGCAGCCAATCACCGGTATTCCGTTCGACGTGCCTGTCCCCAGAAAGGTGAGTTCGAGCATTCCTTTGCAAGCCGGAGAACGAGCGGCGGTCCGCTCAGAACGATCAGTTTGCGAGTATAGAGTGGAACCAGGCACTGGGGACTGGGAGTTCCGGGGCGGAAAAGCGAGGCCTGTCGAGGAAAAGTGGGGCAGGGATGCAGAGAGCCGTCATCGTTGGTGTCCTGGCAGGGAAATTAGGGAGCTTTGCCGCCCAACTCAGGCGGAGGGATTCCAAACAGGAAATCGGGCATACTCTTGATCACATTCAACGCGTAAACCGCAGGGATGCCTGTAATGGCCACAGCCGCGATGGCCCATCCACCGATTCCCCGCACCCGCCTCATCGGCCGTGAAGTTGAGCTCTCCGCTTGTCGGGAGTTGCTGCTCGAAGAGTCGACGGCGCTGCTCACATTGACCGGGCCTGGCGGCGTCGGCAAGACTCGCCTGGCCTTGACGCTTGCCAGCGAATCGGCAAACTCCTTTCATAATGGCGTGATCTGGGTCGATTTGGCCTCCCTCTCCGATCCCGCGCTCGTGCCTGCCACCGTCGCATCTGTCGTGGGACTCCCGGCCGCAACAGGTGAATCGATCAGCGACGATCTGGTCCGGTATTTCCGTTCACAGCAGACCTTGTTGCTGATCGACAACTGCGAGCATCTGCTGAATTCGGCAGCAGGTCTGATTGCGCGGTTGCTTGGTGCGTGCCCCGGCCTCCAGGTGCTGGCGACGAGCCGGGCACCTTTGCATGTGCGAGGCGAGCACGAACTCGCCCTCGGTCCACTGCCGTTGCCATTCGCCGGATCGCAGTCTGATCCTCCGGTGCTGGCAAAAAACGAGGCGGTCCGCCTTTTTCTGGAACGCGCTCGAGCTGCGGCGCCCGAGCTAAAGCTGGACGAAAAAACTTTGATCACCGTCGCAGCGATTTGCCGGGCTCTTGACGGACTGCCGCTCGCAATCGAGCTTGCGGCGACCCGGGTCAGGTTGATGACACCGGATCAGTTGCTGGAGCATATGAACGAACGACTCCCGTTGCTGCGCCATGGCGCGCGCGACCTGCCGCCACGCCAGCAAACGATGCGTGACGCGATCGCCTGGAGCTACGACCTGCTGGATCCGGGAGCGGCGACATTATTCCGGCGACTTGGCATTTTCGCGGGCGGATTCGATATCGAATTTGCCGCAGACGTTTCGGGCGAAAATCCATCTGAAGTTACGGAAGACCTGGAGACGCTGCTCGACCACAGCCTCGTGCGGAGAGAGGAAAACACCGGCGGCAGCCTGCGCTTTGGCATGTTCGAGACGATCCGCGAATTCGCCCTCATTCAGCTCGAGATCAGTGGCGAACACGATGAGGTAGCCGATCGACATGCGCGTCATCTGTTCCGCGTGCTGCAGTCGGAGGATATGTGGCGAGATCCGTTCGACGTGGAGCGAGCACGCTGGCTAGAGACGAACATCGCCAATTTGCGCGCTGCGCTCGCCTGGCTCCTCGCCCGGGATCCTGCGTTTCATGCACGAATGGTTGGAGCTTCCTCCGGGTTCTGGTACTACCACGGTCACCTCACCGAGGGCCGGAAATGGCTCGTTGGGGCAGTAACGATCGCCGACAGGATGGGCGAGGCTCTGCCGGTGAGCGGTCGCGTGGAGATCTTTCTGGGTTGCGGGCTCGTTGCGCAAATGCAGGGTGATCTGACGTCGGCGCGGGCGGCATACGAGCGAGCAATGATGGAGGCTGCAAACGCTGGGGACTGGTGGCTGGCGAATGTGGCGAAGACGATGCTTGGCGGCATGCTGGTGAGCGGTGGGTGGTACGAAGACGCGCTGCCGCTGTTCGAGGAGGTGCTCAATCAGTCTCATCCTCCGGTGTCTCCAGAGTGGGCCGCAGTCGCACGATTTCATGTCGGGTTAGTCGCCTATGCCCGACGTGACTGGGACCGTGCAGT
>JBFWRO010000372.1:0-3943 GCA_050248865.1 Thermomicrobiales bacterium
CGCCGAACAAAGCTTCACGGCTCCTGATACGCGAGTGACGGACTTTCCATCGAACCCGATGAAGGGTTTCCCAGGAGGTCGTTTTATCGGAGATTACTTCGGCATTGCGGCGACTGATGAAGAGGTGTACATGGTCTGGGCCGACACCCGCCTCGGTGAGTTCGGCGGATTCAATCAGCAGATCGGATTCGCCCGGAAAACGGCGATCGAACCACCGTCGCTCTTTTTGAGTCCTCCTTCGGGATCCGCCGGCCGGGTCGTCGACATCCAGGGTTTCAACTTTCAACCCGAATCGGCAATCACCCTCTATGTCAGCGGTGTGGCGACGTCATTTCTAAGGACTGACGATGCCGGACAGTTCCAGACCAGTATTTACATGCCCTTGACCGGTGAGGGACCGACTGCTATCACCGCCTATGACGAAACGGGGAATGTCGCTACGGCATCGTTCTTCACCGAATTTGGCTTCGATTCCTTGCAGGAATCGCTCGATGCGATCAATGAGCAACTGGCGCTGACACCGGAGCCCGAGGCAGATGCGGGTAGTGCACAAGCTCCCCCGGCAGCCGGAACGCCAGAATCGGACAATTGATTCGAACCATTCGACGGCGCTCGAGGAGGAATGAGAATTGAACGACCTGAGCATGCTCCTTCGTGACGTAGCGGCCGGAAGGAACAGACGCCGGCAGTTCCTGGCGACCGCTGGGGCGATGGGGGTTTCCTCGACGTTCCTGGATCGTCTTGCCGCTTCGCCTGAATTTGCGGCGGCGCAGGCTGGCGCTCCGATTGGCGCTGAGACAGACGTCCTGACCTTTTCCGCCTTCAATGTCGACCAGGCCCCGCTGAATATGCAAAACGGGGACATGGATCTCTATCTCTTTGGCTTGAAGACCGCCGGCGCGGAGAGCCTCGAAGGAGATGAAGGGGTTCGCCTGATCAATGCACCGGCGTCCACGCTCTCACTGATTCTGAATCCGGCTCCAGCCCCCCAGGGTGCATTCAATCCGTTCTCGGTTCGTGAGATCCGCTTCGCTATGCAGTCGCTGATCGATCGCGATTTCATCGCAAATGATCTGTACCAGGGGCGAGCGATCCCCATGCTGACCAACATCAGCCAGCTCGATTACGATCAGCTCACGGTCTTTCCAATTGTGAGCGCGGCCAATGTCCGGTATGACCCTGATCTGGCCAATCAGCAAATCGCGGAGGCGATGGAGGCCAATGGAGCCACCCTGGAAAGCGGGCAATGGACGTTCGAAGGATCACCAGTGGTGATCAAGATCGTCACCCGGGTCGAGGACGAGCGCCGTGAGATCGGCGACCTCGTCCGCTCAGTGCTCGAACAGTCAGGATTTCAGGTTCAGCCGATTTATCAGCAGTTCGGACCGGCGACGCTCGCGGTGTATGCCAGCGATCCCCTGACGTTCCAGTGGCACATCTACACCGAAGGCTGGGGGCGCGGCGCGCCGGTACGGTTTGACGATGCCGGGATCAATCAATTTGCTGCTCCGTGGCTGGGCAACATGCCGGGCTGGCAGGAAGTGGGCTTCTGGCAGTACCAGAACGAAACTCTCGATGAGCTGGGCAAACGACTCTATCGAGGCGAGTTTGCGAGCAAAGAGGAGCGGGACTCGCTGTACCAGGACATGGTGCAAGCGGCGTTCGATGAGTCGGTGCGGGTCTGGCTGGTTACCGCGTTGCAGAGCTTTCCCGTCAGCACATCAGTCGAGCACCTGACTGAGGATCTCGTCAGCGGGCCACGCAATATTTTCGCCCTTCGGGGCGCGGAGATTCCCGGAAGCGACACTATTCGGGTCGGTAATCTCTGGGTATGGACGGAGCGCACGACGTGGAACCCAATTGGCGGGTTTGGCGACGTCTACAGCTCGGACATCTATAAGAATATGGTCGACCCGGCGATCTTCAACCATCCGTTTACCGGGTTGCCGACGGCGTTCCGCGCGAGCTATGCCGTGGAGACTGCCGGGCCGGACGGCTCCCTCCCGGTTCCAGAGGGAGCGGTGATGTGGGATGCCGTTCAGGATGTCTGGGCTCCGGTGGCGGCCGGCACGACGGCCAAAAGCAAAGTGACGTTCGATTACACCAAGTTTCTCCAGACCTCCTGGCAGCATGGACCGGCAATCACCATGGCGGACGTGATCTACCCGATTGCGCAAGGCTATGAAATCGCCTTTGATGATGCCAAAGTGCAGATCGAGACGGCGTTGGGCATCACAGCACGTCCGTTGTACGAGACCTTCCGTGGCTACGTCTTCGGAGCATCAACGGTCGACGTCTACGTCGATTACTGGCATTTCGAGGAGGGGTACATCGCGTCCTATGCGTCTCCGTCCGGGGTATCCACTCCCTGGGAGATTCTGGCCGCGATGGACGACGTCGTCTTCGAAAAAAGGCGTGGCGCATATTCAGACACTGCAGCAGCGAGGTTCTCCGTTCCATGGATCAGTCTTGTCACCGAGAGTGATGCGCGGCTGGTTTTGCGGTCCATTCAGCAGTTCAATCGCGAGGGAAGCATTCCTGCGGGCGTTTTCGACATCGGTGGGGCGTCGATCGTCACGCCCGACGAAGCGACCGCGCGATATGAGGCATGCGAGCAATGGTTCGACCAGACGAATTTGTTAGTGGTCGCGAACGGACCATATCAGCTGACCGCATACGATCCTCCCGCCCAGTTTGCTCAGCTCGATGCGTTCCGTCCTGAGGGATATCCCTTTACGGTTGAGGACTTCCGGTTTGGAACACCTCCTTCACTGACCATCGAGCCGGTAGCTGCTCCTGCGCTGGCGCTCGGTGACGCCATCTCCATACCGGTGACCGTCTCCGGGCCGGGCGAGCTCTCGCTGCAGTACACGTTCGTCGATCCCGCAGCTGGTCAAGTGCTCGCAACTGGAACAGCTGAAGGTACGAGCAGTGAAGGGTCGCTGAACGCCACCATTGACATTCCGTCCGATATCAGCTCGACACTCTTTCCAGGGCTCTATCAGGTGTATCTGATCGCAGCCAGCTCAGATATCGCGCAGGTGGCGCAACTGCGAATCGATCTCGACATCGGCGTCTGATTTCGCCCGCCCTGGTGCGTTGACGGACCTGGACATCGTGCTCTCTGACGCAGATTCGATGGCAGATCGATTCCTATGATGAGCATCATCACACCATTGGTGATTCGCGCGCTGACCCTGTTCGGGGTGCTGCTCGCTGTTCTGCTGCTGCTCGTGGTCTCCCTCGGTGCCACGGGTTACTCAGACCGCCTTTTGGAGGCGCAGATCAACGAAGAGTTGCGGGCGTTCCGCATTGCCTCAGCGCAAACGATTCGCGATCCAGCCGCATTGGAGCAAGCCGTCGCCGAGCGGTCGGTGGAACTCGAATCGTTCTACGGTCTGGACGAGGCCTGGTGGCAGCGGATGCCGTCGCAGATCTGGAATGTGATGACCCTCGATCTGGGACAGGCCCGGTCGCTCCGCACAACCGATGGCAGCAACGATATTAGTGATATCGTGCTCGAGCGGTTACCTAAAACGATGCTCCTGCTGACGTCCGCGTCGGTCATTACCTCGATCATCGGGCTGCTGGTGGGTGTGCGTATGTCGACTCAGGTGGGAAGTCGTCTCGACCGGTCCGTTGCCTACTTCGCGGCCATTTCGTTCGCGGTGCCGGCATGGTGGCTTGGCATTCTGTTCATTATGGTTTTTGCCTTCAAGCTCGACTGGTTGCCTGCAGGTGGAATGTACAGTTCTCCTCCACCGGAAGGGGGGATCGACCGTTTTCTGGACAACCTCAAACATGCCATTCTCCCGGTGGCAACCCTGGTGCTGGTTAGTGTTGGACCGTATATCTACTCGGTGCGGACGATGACCGTAACTGCCGCGCAGGAGGACCACGTCCAGCTTGCCCGGGCAAAGGGCCTCTCAGAGTCAGTGGTCAC
>JBFWRO010000373.1:0-3939 GCA_050248865.1 Thermomicrobiales bacterium
ACCATCGAGGCTCACCTGGAACTTGCTGAGTGGTGCCTCACCCATCGCCTAAACACGCAGTACGAAGAGCAACTCACCTTGCTGCTCGAACTCGAACCCGACCACGAGGCATCGCGACGCGCGTTGCGTCACGTCTTTTATGGTGGAGAATGGATGCCGCAGGAACAGGCGATGGCGGCACAGGGCTACTTTCGCCACCAGGGACGTTGGGTGACGCAGCAGCAACTCGATCTCATTGAGAAGACTGCCGAGCAACGGGCGGCGGAACAACAGTGGTATCCGCAAGTGCGATTGTGGGTGAATTGGATTGAATCGGTGCCGAACAAACAGGCCGAAGCAGTTAGAAACTTCGGACAGATTCAGGATCCCGCCGCGGTTCCCGCTCTGGTCTCCAACATGGCGGACCACGAGAGCGCGGCGGTGCGCGGATTGTTGGTCACGGTACTCCAGCAGATCGGCGGGACGGCGGTCGTCGAACCGCTCGTCTCTCAACTCCTCTTCGATGTGGAACCGGCGATCCGATTGGCGGCGCTGGAGTCGCTGACTCCCGGTCAATACGAACTGGCGCTTGACTATCTCGTTCCCGAATTGCGAAACCACGATAATGCGGTCGTCCAGCGAGTCGCGACGGCCCTGAGAGTCATCGGCGATGAACGGACCGTGCCGTTTCTGATTGATTCACTTATCACGTCTCATACGTTTCAGATTATGATTCCGGCCGGGACGGCCCAGACGTTCACGCGGGGGCCGAATGGTCAAACGGGAATGCTGGCTCCCGGATCGACGCCGGGGCTGACCCCTGAACTCGACCTCGCTTTGCGTTCCGGGCAACTTCCTTACGGAGCCATCATTTTGCCGCCGTCGGGCATGGGGCAGAGGATGCGTGCCGTCACGGTTGCGACCGAAGTGCTCAATGGCGAAGTCCTGGCGGCGCTGGAATCCATTACGGGCGAAGACTTCGGCTACAGCGAAGTCGACTGGCGTGCCTGGTGGAACTACCACCGCCAGCAGCAAGCGGGCTGAATAGCAAACTGAGGCGTTGCCGCACACACGCGATCATGTCGCTGACGATGCGCATGACGGCCGGCGAGATGCATTGCCGGTTGCCGTTGCATTGAGAATTGAGATGCAATTACTCAGGATATGCACTTCACCGCCGTTCGGCGGTCGCATCTCGATTTCGGAAAGACATTCCGCGTCAACATCCTTGCAAATCAGAGTCCATCGGTGCCCGAACTTCGTGAGAGTGTCTTTCATCGATGGGGGGGGACCATGGCGGCCCGGCGGGTTGAGAAGACTTCGATGCGACGTATCGTATCTCTGTGGCTCTTGGCCTCCGTGATCCTCACATCGGGCAATGATGGAGTCTCGGCCGATGACGCGAACGACGCGGCAATCGAGTACCGCGTCGCGCAAGTTGCGGCTGGTTCCGGCGGGGTCTATACCTACACCGCGAACCAGTGGGGGCTGCTGCGAGTCGTGCTGACGAATCATCGAGACCACCCGGTCGAGTTGCTGTGCGTCACTTACTTCGACAACGAGCGAACACTGCAGTTCGGCCGGCGAATCTGGTTACCCGCGGAATGTCAGATCACGACATGGCATCCAATTCACCTCCCGGAAATCAGCGGAGGGGGGGATCAACCACGGGTGTCGTTTCACACACTGGTTTCCGAGGTTGGCGATTCCGACAACGATTTTGTGCGTGACGAGGTTGGAAAGCTCCAATATGCCGGCGAACTGCGGATTGCACGGCATCAACCCATCGCGGGGATCATTCAGCAACAAGGATTGGAGGCTGCGGAACCTGTTGTGGGTATTGAACCCGCTGAACTGGTGGGCACCGCCCGGATGGACTATCAGTCGCCTCGCCAAGTGTCTCGATTCGGCGATCGACTTTGTCCTCCCTCTTCACTGGGGTTAGCCTCAATACAACAGCTAATCATTTCCGACGACCGCATGCTGGGAGATGCTGCGGCGCTTGGGGCGATTCGGCAATGGCTCTATGGCGGAGGCCGTTTGTGGATCATGCTGGACAGGGTCAATCCTGATCTGCTGTCGGCTCTGCTCGGAGACGAGACGGGTTGTCAAGTCGTGGATACGGTGACTTTGAACGAACTGCACATCTCCGACAACAAACATGACGTCCATGAAGCTGAGTTCGAGCAGCCGCTCAAACTAGTTCGTGTCCTCTTGGAGGACGAAGACGTTCCAGTCATGGTGAACGGCTGGCCGGCGGCATTCACGAGGCAATACGGCCGAGGACAATTGATCGTCACCACGCTGGAAAGCACGGGTTGGGTACGCCGCAAATCGGTTGAGGAGATGAACTCGGGCTACGGCGAACAGTCGGCCTGGCCCTTTGCATCGATTCCCGCGTTTCAAGAATTGATGGGGCCGTACTTCGGTCAAATGCCGGAAGCGTCGGCGGTGTCAGAAACACTCGAGCCCAAGGTTCGCGACTTGATCGGCTATTCGATCCCGTCACGCTGGCTCGTCATGGGACTGTTGGCAGCAACGATCACCCTGCTGGCAGTCGTCGGCATCTGGCTGTGGAAGACCGAGAAGCTCGAACGACTGACGTTCGTTGTCCCGGGAATCACAATTTCCGCGGCCGTCGTTTTGATACTGATCGGCCAGCAGAATCAACAATCGGTGCCCCCGACAACGGCGGTCATTCAAGTCGTCCGTTCGCTGCCGGGGACCGACGACGTCCAAATATCCGGTAATGCCGGACTGTATACCACGAGTTCCGACACTGCAGTGCTTGAGGGCGACAACGGCGGCTGGGTTGTTCCCGAACTCGCCGGGACAGAAGGAACGGTACGACGGCTTATTTGGACCGACCTGGAACGCTGGGAATGGGAGGGGCTGCCGCAAGCACCGGGATTGCGAGTCGCCGAGTTTCACACAACGTTGCAGACACCTCAGCGAGTTTCGGCACGAGCTGAGTTCAGCCCGGCGGGATTGTCAGGAACACTCACAACGCCCGAAAACCTCGTTCCGCAAGATGCCGTGCTCGTTACCGAGTTCGGACGGATTGGAGTGCATCTCGATTCAGGGGGCGCGTTTACCGCCGCATCGGACGACGTGCTGGGATCGGATGAGTATCTGGCCGCAGGACTGATGAGTGACGAACAGGCACGGCGCAGCAGCATCCTGGCGGAGTTGCTGCAGCAACGTGAATTCGGGCGCGTGAGCGAGCCGACCTTGTACTTCTGGACCGCTCCCTGGGAGGCGGGATTTCGATTCGACGAGGACTCGCAACATTCTGGATCCGCGCTGGTGGCAGTCCCCTTGGACCTGGTTCGTCCTGAAGTCGGCACACAAGTCTCGTTACCCTCGCCGCTATTGCCGTATCGAGCAGCGATTGGCCCCGACGGTCACCTGCCGGCGGGCCTCTACGACAATCGCGATCTTGCGTGGTTGGCAAAGTCGAGTCCGGCGACTGGGTGGATACGCTGCGAAATCCCTCGAGTCCTTCTGCCGGTGGAAATCGAGTCAGCCCGCATCGTCGCGCGCGTCACCGGTCCTGTCGCAAAGCTTGAACTGTCGGTCTCGCGCGACGATCAGATTGTTCCGCTGCAGACGTGGATCGATCCTGTCGGCACTTTGACGCTGGAAATCGATGGGGCCGAACTCCCTGCTGTGGACGGCGAGGGAGCGGTATACCTGCGTGTTGCCGGCGGAGACCCAGATCGTCCGGAACTGTACGAGCCGGATCCGGAGTCGGGCAAACTGAATTACTGGAGCATCGATGCTCTGACGATGGAAATGAATGTCGTGGTGGCCGAACAAGAGCCGAGCAGCGCGTCCGACTCAGCACCGTAACCGCCAACAGATCAGAATGACGATATGCCGGAAACACAGCAACCTCGCACCGATTCCTCCGATGGCAAGCCCGTGGTCGTAATTGATCAACTGACCAAGCGGTATGGT
>JBFWRO010000374.1:0-3938 GCA_050248865.1 Thermomicrobiales bacterium
GCTGCCAGAGGGATTCGTGACGGCGAACAAAACCGGAAACCTCTATCATGTGGTCCACGATTCCGGACTCATCTCGGGACCGGATGGCGCGGTCATCGTTGCCGCGCTATCACAGGACGAACCAGACGATGACCTCGGTGCGCAGATCATTCAACGCGTTGGGTTAGCGGCAGTCGGAATCTATGATCTGCCAAGCTTCACTGCCGATCATTTCTCTCCACCGGAATCGCCGGAAGCAAACGACGTTTCCCAATGAGACATGAGATGTCGTGCTCGCGGCACTTCGAACCTGACTGGGGCGAAGGCTGGGTGAACGTACAGTTGTGACGGCCCACCGGGCATTGCTATCATGCGATTGGGGTCTGAGTGCGAAGACGCTGTGACGACGAACACCAGGATAGCGAATAATCCTGGGCAGACTGTCTGTCACCCGCGCCAGCATCGGAAGGATTCCAGCGAACTCTCGCGATTCACGTCCCACAAGGCATCTGGCGCAATGCGCACTTTCACGGTCGGCCAAATTCAGGGTATCGATATCCGCATTCACCCGACGATGGGGGTTGTGGCGATCTGGGCGCTGTATCGATGGGGAATCGCCGGCGGTCATGGACTGAGTGGAATGCTGTATGGGGTCGCGTTCGTCAGCGGCCTGTTCACGCTCGTTCTGCTTCACGAGCTCGGCCACGGTCTGATGGCTCATCAGTATGGACTGAAGGTCCGCGATATCTCACTGCTGCCTTTCGGCGGAGTCGCGCGCGTTGAGCAAATGCCATCCAACGCGCGCGTCGAGTCGGCTGTTGCTCTTGCGGGTTCGCTGACGAATCTGGCAGTCGCTGTCACCTTGATGCCGGTTCTTCTGCTCTGGATGGTGTTTTCCGGGCAATCACTGGGACAGTTGCTTCAGCTTCATCGCTTCGATACGCCATCCCTCCAGAGCCTGGTGCTCTATCTCTATCTCGCGAATCTCCTTCTGGGACTGATCAATCTCCTTCCAATGTTTCCCATGGATGGAGGCCGCGTTTTACGTTCAGTGCTCAGCGAGTTACTTGGACGGATGCATGCGACTCAGTTGGCGGTGTTCATTTCGATCTTGGCTTCAGTCGTTATCGGGGCATTCGCTCTGGCCAGCGGGGAACTGCTGCTCCTCGTCGTCTGCGTGATGCTGATCGGGTTTGCTCTGGCTGAAGGACGTGCGGTGCGAATCGAGGATCATCTCCGGCGCATGCAAGTTGGTCAATTCGCCGTTTGGGAGCGTGGCGGGATCGGGCCCTCTGAGCCCCTGGCAATTGCCCTGCGGGATGGGCCGCGGGATGTCGTTGTAACGGCTCACGGAGCCGTCATCGGCATGCTGTGGAAAGCCGATTTGCAACGAGCGCTCGAAAGTGGCGGACTGCAGAAACGTGCCGGGGAGCTCATGGACCGCCACATCGTCACTGCCGACGCCGGAGAGTCCATCTACGATGTGCATTCACTCATGGCGGAAAACAATCAGTGGTCGATCCCTGTGACCGAGAACGGGGTGTACCGTGGCATGTTCGATGGAGAGCGATTCGCGCACGTTCACCATATGCTTCGCTCACGGACGCCGGAGCGCCGCCACTTGACCGCCTTCACCGGATCTCTCAGTCAAGCGTTTCGCGGACTGGTGCGTTAGACTCACGCCACAGCGACATCCTCTGTGTGTATTGACGCATGCGTTATGCTCAGTACAACAGGGCGACAGCTTCGTTGCTCGACAAGAAAGACATCGCCATGAAGGTTTCGACACGCGGCGAATACGGGGTGCGAGCGATGGTTACACTGGCCAAGCGCTATGGCACCGGTCCGGCGTCGATATCGACCATTGCCCGAGAATCCTCGATTCCCTACGCTTACCTCGAACAGCTCATCGCTCCGTTGAAGCAGGCTGGTCTCGTTGAAAGCCGTCGGGGAGCGGCCGGTGGCTATGTTCTGAAGAAGGCGCCAAACGAGACACGGGTGGGCGAAATCTATCGAGCAATGGAAGGTCCGATCGCGCCGATGGAGTGCGTTTCAGAAGACATCGTCGTCCAGACCTGCCCGCTGATTCCAAACTGTGAAACGCGACCTGTCTGGATGCGAGTGCGGGATTCGATCGCGGAAACGCTTGACTCCATGACACTCGCCGATTTGATCGGCGAGTCCGCTCCTGCGCCTGCAGCCAAGGCGCCGCTGACGACTGCAGGATTGCGTTAGTACCCGACTCCATTCCTACCCGGAAGAGTGATCGACAATCCGACCCTCCCACATTCCAACCCAGGACATCTATTTCGATCACGCGGCCACGACGCCAACGGCGCCGGAAGTCGTTCGTGCGATGGAACCATGGTGGACAGAACAGTTCGGTAACCCCTCCTCTATTTACCGGCTGGGACAGGACGCCCGCTCCGCGATCGATCTGAGCCGCCGCCGTTGCGCCACCATTCTTGCCTGCCAGCCAGCAGAGATTCTGTTTACGAGTGGGGCCACTGAGAGCAACAATCAGACACTTCTCAATGTGCTCTTCCGCGCCAAAACCGCCGCACCGGGAACGACGCCGCACCTGATCACGTCAGCCGTTGAGCATCACGCCGTGTTGCATCCAGCCGAATGGCTGCAGCGCAATGGGTTTGCCCTGACGGTCTTGCCTGTGGACTCTCGAGGCATGGTCGACCCTTATGACCTCCGGCGCGCGATTCGTCCCTCGACCGTGCTCATCTCGCTCATGTACGTCAACAACGAGGTCGGCACAATCCAGCCGATACGGGAACTGGCGAAGATCGCTCGAGAGCACGGCGTGCCGATCCACACAGATGCCGTGCAGGCAGCCGGTCACCTGACACTCGACGTGAACGACCTGGGCGTCGACCTTCTCTCCCTCTCGGCACACAAATTCTACGGTCCGAAGGCGGTCGGGCTCCTGTATGTCCGAAAGGGCGCGCCCCTCCCACACCTGCAATTGGGCGGTGGTCAGGAGGGCGGCCGCCGGGGTGGAACCGAGAATGTGGCGGGGATCGTCGGACTCGCTGCGGCGCTCCAGGCGGCGGAGCAACAACGAGAAGCATATGTCGAAGACTGCCGTCAGATCCGTGATGCGCTGTGGAAGGGAATCGAGGAGCGAATCGGCGGAGCAATGCTGAACGGCCCGTCTATTGATGGCTCTGAGCGCCTGACGAATAACTTGAGCGTGGCCATCGAAGGAGTGCAGGGGGAAACCGCCCTGCTCAGTCTGGATATGCTGGGCGTTGCCGCATCGGCAGGATCGGCCTGCACCACGGGCAATACCCAACCGAGTCACGTCCTGATGGCTATGGGCTTTTCTGCCGAAAGGGCTCGCTCGAGTCTGAGATTTACGAGCGGCCGCTGCAACATCCCGGACGATGTCGATGAGACCGTTGACGCGCTCGAGGAGAGCGTTTCACGGATTCGACAGCTCGCTGCCACCTGAGGCAGGCTGAATCATCGCTCCTGCCAGCTCGAGCCTCGGTTCCATTTCCCCTGACTCTTCAACCGTCGCGGACAGCACGTCGCCAAGGTCGACTCCATCCGGACCGTTGAGCGCCGGAAGCTCCTCCAGTGAGCGGATGCCGAAGTGTTGAAGAAACGCGGGGGTGGTTCGGTATTCGAATGGCTGTCCGAGAAGATCCATACGCTGCCGGGATTCAACCAGTCCACGATTCAGCAGGGTGGTGAGCACTCCTGACGATTCGACCCCTCGCACACTCTCGATCGCCGACCGCGTAACCGGCTGCTGATAGGCAATAATCGCCAGTGTTTCCAGCGAAGCGGCTGACAATCGCGCTTCACGCTCGTATCCCAGGAGTTGCCGAACCTGCTCCGCGTAGCGAGGATTGGTTGCGAGTTGAATCGAGGTTCCGTGCCAGTGCACAACCCAACCGCTATCGGAACGTTCTTCGAGGCGGTTGACTGACTCGCGGATG
>JBFWRO010000375.1:0-3921 GCA_050248865.1 Thermomicrobiales bacterium
GCACCGGATGCCTGACCGGAAACTACCCGGTTCCGGTTCAACTTGAACTGGATATGCATAAACTTGTCCTCGAGCGTGAGCCTGTTGCCACATAACGATCGAGAAGCGGGTACGATGCTGCTCCGGTGAATCGGGAAGCCCGGGCATGACCCCGGTGGAGAATCGAGTATGAGTGAGTCAGATGAGCAGGAAGTGACACAGAAGACGCCGCTCTACGATCGGCACATTGCGCTCGGCGCCAAAATGATCCCCTTTGCCGGTTGGATCATGCCGGTTCAATATGCGGGGATTATCGCGGAGCATCGCTGCGTGCGCTCCGAGGCGGGAATCTTCGATCTTGGCCATATGGGACAGGTCGAAGTCACTGGACCGGACGCCCTGTCCTTTCTGCAGTACATTGCGACGAACGACGTTTCGAAGCTCGAGCCAGGTCACGCGCAATATTCCCTGCTCACCAACGAACAAGGCGGCGTGGTAGACGACATCATCATTTACCGTGAGCCCTCCAAAGAGGGGTATATGGTGGTCGTCAATGCCTCGAACAAGGGAAAAGACGTCACGTGGATGCAGGAATGGGCCAGACGGCGATCCGATCTGCGCGTCTCCGTGCTGGACATCAGCGATCGGCTCGGCATGGTGGCCATACAAGGCCCAGAGTCGGAAGCGATCGTATCGAAACTGACCTCCATCGATCTCGCGGAGCTTCCCGGATTTACCCTGGTTGAAGGCGAAATCGCCGGCATTCCTGTCAAGCTCGCACGTACGGGCTACACCGGGGAAGACGGATTCGAAATCTATCCGCCGATAGACCGCACGGTGGAACTCTGGGATGCGCTGATGTCGGCCGGAGCCGCTCATGGGCTTCAGCCTGTCGGTCTCGGCGCCCGCGACACATTGCGTCTCGAGGCCCGAATGCCGCTTTACGGCAACGAATTGGGCGATGACATCACCCCCCTCGAGGCTGGACTTGGCTGGGCCGTCGATTTGAACAAGGGTGAGTTTGTCGGCTCTGCAGCGCTGGTTGCCCAGAAGGCCGCTGGCGTTCCACGCAAGACCGTCGGATTCCAGATGACCGAGCGATCCGGCGCTCCTCGGTCTCATTGCTCCGTTCAGGTCAATGGGTCTGAGGTCGGATACGTCACCAGTGGCGCGATGTCGCCCACGTTGGGAGAAAATATCGGGCTCGCTCTTGTAGAATCATCCGCCGCGGGAGTAGGAAAGCCTCTCGAGATCGTGATTCGCGATCGCCCTTACAGTGCCGTGCAGATCAAACTGCCGTTTTATCGGAGAGCGGGCGCCCGATAAGGCGCGACGTCTGAAAGGAAAATGAAAACGATGGCTGTACCAGCCGACCTGAAATTCACGAAATCCCACGAATGGGTTCGCGTCGAAGGTGACATCGCAACTATCGGTCTGGCCGACTACGCCCAGTCCGAGCTTGGCGATATCACATACCTCGAACTTCCTGCGTCCGGGGAAACGATCACGGCCAAAGACCCACTGGGTGTTGTCGAATCGGTAAAGGCAGCAAGTGACATCTATGCACCCATCTCAGGTGAGGTTACCGAGCGGAATGAAGCAGTGGTGGAAAAGCCTGAGCTTGTGAACCAGGATCCGTTCGGCGAAGCATGGTTGATCAAGGTGCGAGTTTCGGATGCCAATCAGCTCGAGGATCTGATGGATGCGTCCGCTTATGAATCATTCCTCGAAAACGATCTCTAGCACTATCGGAATCGAACGTTGCCCAGCGGAGGGGCTTCTGAGCAGATGACATTTAATCCACACACGGACGCCGAGCGTCAGGCTATGCTCGAGACCATCGGCGTCTCCACCATCGCAGAGCTCGTCGACGCGATCCCGGAAGACGTTCGCTTTCCTGAACTCGATTTGCCGCCGCGCCTTACCGAGCTAGAAGCGGAATTGCATCTCGCATCTCTGGCGACCGCGAACACCATCGTTCCCGGCAACCGAAACTTTCTGGGCGCGGGATCCTATCGCCATTACAGCCCGGCCACCGTTTCTCAGCTCCTGCTCCGCGGCGAGATCTTCACCGCATACACCCCGTATCAACCTGAAGTCTCACAGGGCACGCTGCAGATCATCTACGAGTTTCAGTCACTTGCTGCGGAACTGCTGCAGATGGACATTGCGAACGCGTCGATGTACGACGGTGCGACGGCCCTGGCCGAAGCAACGCTCATGGCCGTATCGGCGGGCAAGGGAAGGAACCGCATCGTCATTGCGGGAACGGTTCATCCGAATTACCGGGAAGTCATCGCTACGTACTGCTCGGGACTCCATCTTGATCTCGTCTTCCTGCCCGCATCTGTCAGTGGCTTTGCGACCACCACGCAGGACATCGCCGGTGTTATCGACGAGCACACCGCGGCAGTGATCGTTCAGTATCCCAACTTCTTCGGCACGATCGAGGACCTGGCTGGGATCTCTCATGTCGTTCACGAACATGGCGCGGCCCTGGTCGTCGCCAGCTACCCGATTCCGTTGGCGCTTCTCAAGCCACCCGGAGCATTCGGCGCCGACATCGCCACCGCCGAGGGTCAGTCACTCGGACTTGCACAAAGCCTCGGAGGGCCGTACGTTGGTCTCTTGGCGGCGAAACAGAGCTATGCCCGGCTCATGCCTGGAAGACTCGCAGGGATGACCACCGATTCGGAGGGCAAACGCGGCTACGTGCTTACGCTGCAAACGAGGGAGCAGCACATTCGCCGTGAGAAAGCCACCAGCAACATTTGTACGAATCAGGGACTCATGGCGACCGCGGCGACGATCTACATGTCGCTTGTCGGCGCCGAAGGACTTCGCGAAGTCGCCAGACGTTCGTATGCCAACGCCCACTATCTGGCCGGAGAATTGGCGAAGATTTCTGGTGTATCCGTTGCAAACGGCGGCGAGTACTTCAATGAGTTCGTGGCGGAGTTTCCCGTTTCGGCTGCGTCCGTAAGCGATACCCTGGTGGACCAGGGTTTCCAACCTGGTCTCGATCTCACCTACGCATCTCCGGATCTGGGCAATTTCATGCTCATTGCCACCACTGAACTCAATGACCGCGCCGGTATCGATGAATTCGTCGGAGCGATCGGCGCCGCGATTCGGTAACTTCGGGTACGTGCACTATAATCCACTGCGCTCCGGCGAGCGATCGCCGGCGCTTCGGTATGTGTATCGCCATGTTTTTCGCGCGAGATGCAGCGCTAGCGTCGTTTCTTGCCAGCGCGGGGTGTTCTGTGACCAAGCCAATTGTCGCCATCGTGGGTCGACCAAATGTCGGAAAGTCGACGCTCTTCAACAGGCTGATTGGCGAGCGCATGGCGATCGTCGAGGACGAACCAGGCACTACCCGCGATCGTGTCTACGGTACGACCAATTGGCGGGGTATAGATTTCACGATCGTCGACACGGGTGGATTGCAGGACGAATCCGAGATTTCGCTTGCGAGTCACACGGAAATAGCCCGCCGCACGCGGGAGCAAGCCCGCAGCGCCATCGATGAAGCTGATGTCGTCGTCTTCCTCGTCGATACCAGATCTGGCCTGACTGCCGGCGACTACGATGTCGCTGATTTGCTCAGGCGGACCGACAAGCCCACGATTCTTGTCGCGAACAAGGCCGACAATTTGTCTCGCCGCGACGAAGTATTCGAGTTCTTCTCGCTCGGCCTCGGCGATCCAGTAGCGATTTCCTCCATTCATGGAACGGGAACCGGCGATCTTCTCGATCTCGTTGTTGAAGCTCTTCCCGAATTCGAAGAGATCGAGGAAACTGAAGGACCGAACATCGCCATCGTCGGTCGTCCCAACGTCGGCAAGAGCCGCTTGCTCAATGCATTCCTGGGTGAAGAGCGAGCGATCGTCAGCGACGTGCCCGGCACCACGCGAGACAGCCTTGATACTGTCATGATCT
>JBFWRO010000376.1:0-3905 GCA_050248865.1 Thermomicrobiales bacterium
GAGGAGATTCACGACGGGACAGTAGCGGGAAGTGTGATGCGGGTCAATATCGGCGCCAACTGGATGATCAGGCACCTGACCGACCGCGTGGTCGAATTGGTGAAAGAGGATGTCGCGTATCGGAGGCTGACCGGCCGGGATGGATTTGTGCGCATCCGGGTGGAGCCGCAGGAATCGCGCAGCCAGGCGCTTGACAGAGCAGTGGCCCTGGCTGAGCAGAACGATGCCCGGATGGGTCTGATGCTGGGGAAGCGGATGCTGCCGGGCGATTTCGACGCGAAGGCGAGGGCCAGGCAAGGGACAGACGGTCTGATCGTTCCGGCCGGCGTTGCGAGGTCGATGCCGATCGATCGGTACCGGCGGCAGCAGTGGCGACTGGCGCGCGTTTTCGCCACCAGTGAGGACCCGGAGCTGAGCCGGGTGTATGGAGTGAGGTGAGACATATGGGAGGTCCGGCATTCGAGTTCGTGGGGGATCGCGGGGTGATCCTGACGGTCGATGGACGGAAGATCAAGATGTATGGCGATGAGGGCATGACGCAGGAGGACGTGCTGCAGGCGGCTGCGGAGCGGCTGTCGGGTGAGGGAAAACGGGTGATGGTGCAGCGGCCTGGAGATGTGGTGATCCAGGCGGACGGCATGACTGCCAGAAGCGAGGCCAGAACGCCGAAGGAGAAGAGTGATGGCTGATGCCTATCTGTCCGAGGACTTCCCGCTGAACCTGGGAGGGAGTGGATCGTCAGGCGGATCGGCGATGGATCTGCTGTCGGACACCCTGAAATTGCAGCTGCATACCAGCACGCACACGCCGAGTCAGGGCATGGGGGTCAGGGCTGATCTGGATAACGAAGTCGCGACCGGGAACGGGTATACGACGGGTGGGGCGACGCTGAGCGGAAAGACGTATGCCGTGAGCTCGCTGGTGACGACGTTCGATGCGGCTGATGTGAGCTGGACGAATCTGACCAAGACGCACCGGTACGCATGGCTGTATGACGACACACCGGCGACGCCGCTCGATCCGCTGATCGGCTATGTCGATTCGGGCGGCGATCAGGAGAACACGGATACCACGCTGACCTATCAGTGGAACGCGGCGGGCATCTTCACCTTCACGGTGGCCGGGCCGTAACGCGTGAGCGAATGGACCATCACGCTGACCCGGCAGCAGGACGGGACGTACCTGGCGGAGCGTGACGGGCGAGAGGTGATCGTTCCCGTCACGCAACGCTTCGAGGTGGAGTCGATCGATCTGCTCCGCGCCGAATACGAAGCGGCGGAACTGCTGTCGGAGGGTCAGGAAGAAGGGGAAGCCGCGCTGGAGATCCGGGAGCGGCGCGTTCTGTGGAAGGTGGCCGCCTACGACGAAGTGGTGAGGCGGGCTGTGCGAGATACCGATCCCGAGCTGCTGGCCAAGCAGGCGTACTGGCACGCCGAGGCGGAAACCTTTTCAGACAGAACAGCGGGCGACTGACCGTCAGGGGACGCGCTGATGGGAACGATCGCAAGCGGAGCCCGTGCCTGGTATCAGAGTGGCGACGATCGCTGGAATAGTGCCAATGTGGTGTTCGAGCACGATGGTCGTCTGTATGCCGTGCTGCAGGATGATGGCGCGTCGGCCAGTGTGCGGGTGTATCGGTCGAACAGCCTGACGGATCTGACGTTCAGCGAGATGGATGCGGGCAATGCGCCCGCGGTGGCGACGACGAACGAGCCATTTCCCGCGCATCAGCATGCGAATGGCCATTTGAACGTCGCGAGCTACCGGCTGAGCAACACGCCCGAGCATTCCCTCTTCGACGTATCGACCGGGCAGTGGGCAGCGGGGTATGGCGACTTCGTGGCCAATCTGTTCGACGGGCAGCTGCCGTGGCATATGACGCAGCGGAGCGATGACACCCTGGTGCTGTATGGGTCGTTCGTCTCTGACGACGCCGACATCATCGCGGACAAGCTGACCTCGGCGGGGGCAAATACCGGCGGCGGGGTGGGTGTCGCGTCGCTTACGAGCGCAGAAGCGTCGCAGGTTGTTTTCGCCTGGACCGATCTGGGCGCCGACCGGACCTACGTCGTGTACGTGGATGTCGCCGGCGACGACATCACATACGAGAGCTATGTGGGGACGACGCAGAGCACACCGGTCGACATCAATGCGTCGGGTCCGGCGTCGGAAGATACGCACGTGCTGGGCTCGTTCAGACCGTGGCTGAACGGCGTCAGTTACGTCACGGTGGCCTATCTCGATGCGAATCAGGATCTGCGGGCGAACGATATTCAGCTCGATGGCGCGGCGACGTCAGGAGGTGTCGGAGCACTGCAACTGGTCGATACGACGCCGGGGAATGTGGAGCCACATCATGTCGTGGCCACGGCCGCGTTCGACGGGCAGATCTGGCTGGCTGCCTATGACGACGCGAACAATGGGTCGCTCTACCTGTACACGAGAACAAGCGGGACGTGGAGCGGGCGATCGCTGATCGGCAGCAAGGACAGCGGGTTCCTGGCGGCGACGGGCGACGCCAGTCCACTGCAGATCGTCCCGACGTCGAATGACGGGTTGCTGCTCGTCTACCAGGATGGGTCGGACGTCAGGTGGCACTGGCTGGTCGCTCCGCCGATGCCGGTCACGGTGATGGCAGAGGCGATGGCATGTGGCGGGGTAGTAGTTGATCTCACGGTGAAGCAGGATCGCAAGGTCTTCGCTGAGCTGACGCCGGCGGCGGCTTTGCTGGCAGATCCGGCGGTGCGGGTGGATCGGAAAGTTTTCCCTGGATCTGGAGCTGCGGTGGCAACGCTGCTTGTTTCATCGGTGAAGGTCGACCGTAAGGTGCTTGCCGATGGGATGACGGCACAGTCGCTCGTATTCGAGCCGGCAGTGAAGATCGACCGGAAGGTATTGGCCGATCCGGTGTCGGGGGATGTCGCCGGGATTGGCCCCAGAGCACGCCTCAGTGTGCTTCCGTTTGGTTCTCAGGCAACAGGCGCCGGCGTGAGCCCTGGACTGTCGACTGCGGTGCTGGAGAACCTGGTGCTGGCTGGGTCAGATATCAACGATGTTAGTTTGAAGGTCGACACGATTGTGGCGTTGGCGATGACTGGAGGGGCGGTGGCGATCGAGCCCGGGGCAGGGCTGACCGTGGATGCGCTGGTGGCGGCAGGGGCGGCCTCGCAGCTGGAGCCAGTGATCGGGTTGGCCGCGCTGGTTCCAGTGGCAACCGCTACCGCCCTCCGGAACGATGCTCTGGTGCTGGTCGATAGGAAGGTTGATGCTGAGTTGATGAAGGTGAGTGGCACGGGGTTCGCTCCGGAGCTCACAGTGACCTTGTGGGTGGATAAGGGGACTGGCACCGCGGCAGCCATGGAACCGCATCTGGCAGCGCGGATGATGGCTGACCTGGAAGCGGCGTCTGCGAGTGCGTCGGTTCCCGCGGTGTCGACGACGGCGACGGCAGAACTCGCCGACGTGGATGGGCAATCGATCGATGTGGCCGCAAAGGTCGATCGGAAGGTGTTCGCTGCACTGTTGGCGGCAGCCGCGGAGCAGAACGCGCCTCGTGAGGAATCGACCGTCGATGCCGGGTATCTGCTAACTAACGGTTCCGCAGTTGCTCCCTCCGTGGAATCTGCAGTCTCACCAGCTACGGTATCAGGTGATGTGGCGGCTCTGACACCGGAATCGGAGATTCGCCTGGAAGCACAGTGGTCCGGCACCGGCGAGATGCTGACTTTAACGGTGAAGCGCGACAGCAAGGTGCTGGCTGAACTGCTGGAAGCGGCCGGGGTGATGGTCGCGCCTTCGAACGGGGCGACGGTTCTTGCTGCTTGTGGCGCTGCTGATTCTGAGGCGTTGGCGGTCACGGTGAAGCTCGACTCGACGGGGGTTGCCGCTGTGCTGGCGGCTGTGGC
>JBFWRO010000377.1:0-3889 GCA_050248865.1 Thermomicrobiales bacterium
CTGCGGTCACGACGCGCATACCTCGATGCAGCTCGGTATCGCCAGGGTTCTGAATGATCGCCGTGACGAGTTCTCCGGAACCGTGAAGGTGCTCTTTCAGCCGGCCGAAGAGGGTGGTGGTGGCGCCCGAGTGATGATCGAAGAGGGTGTGCTGGACGATCCGACTGTTGATTTCGTATTCGGTCAGCATGTGGCTCAGGAAATCCCGCTCGGAAAACTCGAAATGCGAGACGGTCCGGCTATGGCCGCTGCTGACCGCTTCACGATAGTCATCAAGGGGAAGGGCGGGCACGGTGCTCAACCGCATCTCTGTGTCGATCCAATCTCGATCGGAGCGCAAATCGTCACTGCCCTGCAAACGATCGTTGGCCGGGAAGTCGATCCTGTCGAAAAGGCGGTCGTCACGGTTGGCGCATTCCTGGCGGGCGAAGCATCCAATGTCATCCCGGACACCGCGGAGCTGCGAGGCACATTGCGGGCATTCACTCCGTCGGTGAGGGAGTTGATCGGACGCCGTGTGGGCGAGATAGCGCAAGGCGTCGCTGCTGCGATGGGCGGGAACGTGGAATACACCTATTCGCCAGGGTATCCGCCAACGGTAAATGATCCGGGCATGGCGTCGATGGTGCGGTCCATCGCCGCTGAGGTTCTCGGAGAAGAGAACGTCAGCGAAGGTCCATATCACATGGGAGCCGAAGATTTCAGCTACTTCCTGGAGCAGAAACCGGGAGCGTTCTACTTTCTCGGCAGCCGCAATGAGGAGAGGGGGCTGACCTGGGGCCACCATCACCCTCGCTTCGATATCGATGAGGCATCGATGGCCGCGGGTATGGAGGTGATGGTGCGCACCGTCCTGCATGTGCTCAATGATGCGTAACTGCTGAAAACCCGGTCTTCGACCCTGTCGCTGGCAGTGGTGTCGATGATGCCTGAAAGGAATGCGACCGATGATCGAACTCGGTATCATCGCGTGCGGCGATGTGGCATTTCGGACCTACTTTCCAGCGCTTCAGGCGTTAGGGGACCGCGCGGCCGTCGTGGCCACCTTCGATCCGGTGAGAGAGCGAGCTGATCGCGCTGCCATGCTGTTCGAGGGCGCGGTTGCGTACTCGTCGCTCGAAGCATTTCTGGCGCATCCCGGTTTGCGGGGAGTCTTCAATCTGACGCCGGCACACCTGCACACGACGGTCAATCAGGCAGTAATCGATGCTGGTCTGCATCTCTTTTCGGAGAAACCGATTGCCTCGACAGTGGAAGAAGGGCAGGCGCTGGCGAAACAGGCGGCCGAACGCGGTCTCCGCTTCCTCTGTGCCCCCGCGACTTCGGTGACAGAGCGCTTTCAATGGTTGACGTCGCTCGTCGAAGAAGGAGCATTCGGTCAGTTGACCGTGGCGACTGGGCAGATGGTGAACATGGGTCCTGCGAACTGGACTGAGTACACTGGCGATCCCCGCATTTTCTACTCGTCAGGCGTCGGCCCCGTGCTCGATACGGGCGTTTACGTGTTGCACGGTATTACAGGAATCTTTGGCCCGGCCCGTCGCGTGCAGGCGTTCTCCGGAATCGCGCTGCCAGAGAGAACGTCCACTATCCCGAGATTCGCAGGAGAAACCATCAGTGTTGAGTCTCCCGACGTCAATCTTATCCATATCGATTTTGGAGCAAATCGATTTGCTCAGATTCTAAGCAGCTTTGCAGTACCGGCGAGCAGAAATTCGGCGATTGAGATTCATGGCTCGCTTGGCAGCGCTGCGATCGATGCGGCGACCTGGTACGACGCCGACGGGCCAGTTGATCTCTTTTTCCTGAGCGTATCAGAGTTCGGTGAAAAAGGGTGGAATCGGCGACGGGGCGGGACTGGCGACAACGAGCATCTGATTGGAGCGGGGGCCCGGCACTTTATCGAGTGCCTGGAGGGATCGAGCGAGCCACTCCTCACGGCGGAGCATGCCATTCACGTCCTGGAGATCATCGCCCAGTCGCGTCAATCGGCGCTCACGGGCAGGGCGATCGAACTGAGGACGGTGTTCTGAGTCTGTCGCCCGATACGTCGACAGAAACGTCTTTGCGGTTCCCTGGTGCGTAAACGCGCCTGCCCGGCTGCAGGCGCAAGATCCTGTACCATCGAATCCATAGTGTGATCTAGCTGAAGGCGAGTTCGTTCGCTGAAAGAGGGAGTGCCATGTGCAGCGATAAGGTACAGTTTCTGTCTCCCACGCAGGTCATCGATAAGTTCAACGACGCATGGAACGCTGCTGATCTCGATGGCGTGCTCGCAATGATCACCGCGGACTGTGTATTTGAAAACACCAGCCCCCCGCCAGACGGTGCGACATACGTCGGAAAAACCGAAATCGCTGCCGCATGGGCGCCCGTTCTGGCGACCCCTGGCATGCATTTCGAAGCGGAAGAGGTGTTCGCAGCGGGTGACCGTGTCGTGATTCGCTGGATTTATCACTGGGTCAATTCCGACGGATCGGCCGGTCATATTCGCGGCGTCGACGTCATGACCGTCCGAGACGGGCTTGTTGCCGAAAAGCTCAGTTACGTCAAGGGATAAATGGACAATCCCTGATCGAGCCGTTTTCAGGGTCTATGATTACCGCGGAGTCCGCGGGGGACTCATTGGCTTCAATGCAGGGACGGCGTTGTGAATATCACGATCAAGGCAATCGATCCTTTCGAGACCGCATCAGATGCGCTCATCATTCCGGTACCAGCGGTCGATGGCGCCGCCAGTCTCGAAGCTATCCCCGACCCGAGGTTGCGAGAGCAGATCGCGCCGCTGCTGGAAGATGGCAAGTACACCGGCAAGGCAGGCAGCACCTATCTGGTTTCAACCCTTGGCACTGCCGCGCCAAAGAGGCTCGTGCTGGCCGGTGTTGGAGATCCTGCCAACCTTTCCGGCGAGTCGATTCGCAAGGCGTGGGGATCGGCGATCATCAGGGCCCGCGATGCCGGAGCAAAGGACGTCGTCTCGCTGATGCCTCCAACGTCGGAGACCGTGAGTGACAAACAGGCGCTGGGCGAGGCTGTGTCTGCGATCGGCATGGCAACCTATACGTACACCTCCCAGCAAGGCGTGGTGAAGAACGCCAAACCAGTGGTGGAAGTGTCCACAGTCACGTTTGCCTCGGCCAGGAACCGTGACAAGGCGCTCACGGCTGCTCTGAATCAGGGGATCTCGGTAAGCGCGGCGGTGAACCTTTCGCGGGATGTGACCAACGAGCCGCCGAACAGTATGACCCCGGAGCGATTCGCGAAAATGTCCCGGACCGTCGCCAAAGAGCACGGACTTGACATCGAAGTCTTCGATGTCAAGGCGCTGCAAAAGCTGGGTGCGAACGCCATCCTGACTGTGGGCAAGGGAAGCGCCAATCCTCCCTGCATGATCCATCTGACCTATCGCCCGAAAGGCGCCGGTAAAAAGACGCCAGCGATTGGCCTGGTCGGCAAATGCATCACTTTCGATACCGGCGGCTACTCCATCAAGCCCGGCGAGGGCATGGGCGAGATGAAGGGCGACATGGGTGGCGGAGCCGCAGTGCTGGGCGCAATGGCTGCCCTCGCCGATCTCCAGGTTCCCGTCATCGTACACGCGGTCATATGCGCCGCCGAGAATATGATCTCCGGTGAGGCCTACCGTCCAAGTGATGTCATCGTCGGCATGAATGGCGTGACGATGGAAATCATCTCGACAGACGCCGAGGGCCGGCTGGTGATGGCGGATGGCCTGGTCTATCTCGCCCGGCAGGGCGTGCGGGAGATGATCGACGTTTCGACATTGACAGGTGCCAAGATCGTGGCGCTTGGCAACGAAACGGTTGCGCTGTTCAGCAACAACGACGCACTTGCAGACGGTCTGCTAAACGCTGCCAGGGAAGCCGCC
>JBFWRO010000378.1:0-3886 GCA_050248865.1 Thermomicrobiales bacterium
GGCCGATCACCGGCCAACCGTCGAGTGGTTCAGTGGCCAGTTCGCACCGTCTGAGATCGACGTCTCACACCCACTGGTGGAAACGCTGTCAGGTGCGCATCGGTCGGTGAGCGGCATTACGCCTGGCATCGAGGCGATCCCGGCTGGCACCGACATGCGCCACTTTGTTCTCTTTGGCGACACGCCTACGGTGATTTATGGAGCGGGTGACCTCCGTCTCGCACATCAAACCAATGAAGCCATCGTTATCGACGATCTGATTCAGGCCGTGAAAACGATCGCTGTTGCCGTCGCTGAATGGACTGCTTCTCCCCGTCAGTGAGAGGGTCGCCGACCACCAGCGGCTCCCTTTGCCCGATTTCACTGGCCGGCACTTACCTGCAGGGCGACCATCGAGGTTGATTCGCCACCGGCGTTGTCCTCGCCGTGCAGCGGCGGGGCAACAGAGCGCGCAATCTCGAACACTTGCCGCCAATGGCAGCCGGCCATAAGATGCCGAATGTCTACCTGCCGACCTCGGCACATCGGAAAGGGAGTTACGTGCCAGTTTTCGAAGAACTCGGCGTCCGGCCGATCATCAATGCCGCAGCGACGCTGACCCGGCTGGGAGGCAGCCGGATGGCGCCGGAAGTTCTGGCGGCGATGAACGAAGCATCGGAATCATTCGTGCATATCGATTACCTTCAGCAGGCTGCGGGGAATGTCATTGCTGAAATCACCGGCGCAGAGGCGGGGTATGTCGTCAACGGCGCGGCCGCGGGACTCACGCTGGGCACCGCCGCATGCATCGTCGGGCTCGACGTCGGCAGCATGGACCGACTTCCCGACACCACGGGCATGAAGAACGAAGTGGTCGTCCAGAAAGGGCATCGCAATTTCTACGATCACGCGATTCGGGCGGCCGGAGCGACATTCGTCGAAGTGGGTTATCTGGGCTATCCAGGAGCCGGCGGCACATACGGCTGGCAAATCGACGAGGCAATTACGGAGCGGACTGCAGCAGTTGCCTGCCCGATTTTGCACACGCCCGGCACACTTTCACTGCCGGAGGTCGCCGAGATCGCCCATGCCAGGGGGGTTCCGGTGATCGTCGATGCCGCGGCCGAGCTTCCCCCTCGCGCGAACCTGAAACGATTCATCGCGGAGGGCGCAGATCTGGTGGCCTTTTCCGGCGGAAAAGTCATCGGGGGACCCCAGTCGAGCGGAATCCTGGCGGGCCGGCGCGATCTGATTGCCTCAGTGGCTTTGCAGCAGCAGGATATGGATGTTCGCCCCGAGACCTGGACCCGACGGTGGATGCTGGAGGATGGTTCCATTCGGGGCATTCCCACTCAGGGGTTCGGACGCGGGTTCAAGGTGGGCCGCGAAGAAATCGTCGGATTAGTTACGGCCTTGAAGCGCTTTGCTGCAGGGAACGACGAAGAGGACTTCGAGCGGTGGCACAGCATTCTCGACGTGGTCGAGGAGTATCTGGACGGCGTGCCAGGACTTGCAGCGCAGCGTGAGCAAGCCCGCGGAAAAGCGCCATCGCTGTGGGTGAATGTCGACTCCGCCATCACCGGTATCGAAGCGTACGATCTGCTCAATGCCCTCATGGATGGCGAACCTGGCATTGCCGCTTCGGAAACCCGGGGCGAGTTCGGCATGATTGGCATTCAGCCTCACGCGCTCCGGCCGGAAGAAGCGGAAATGGTTGGAAAACGGATTCGCGATATCGTTACCGGCAACAGGTAACAGACAAGGGAGAGGTTCCATGCTCGTCCGCCCGCCAAGTGGCAAGAAGGTGTTGTGGCAGGAAATGCTTCGTCACGAACTGCTGTCGGCGCTCGACAACAGGCCCGTCGTGATCGTCCCCGTTGGTTCTGTGGAACAACACGGACCCCACTGCCCGCAGGATGTCGACATTTCCATTCCGTATCACCTGGCGATTCGAACCGCCGATGATATCGATGATTTTCCGGTGATTGTTGCGCCGCCGGTGACCTACGGTTTCACCCACTACAACATGGGCGAGGTCGGCACCATCACGCTTGGACTGGAAGTCTTTATTGCCGTGCTTTGTGACGTCTGCAGAAGCATCTGGGCGAACGGTTTTCACAGAATCATCATGGTCAATGGTCATGGCGGAAACCTGGCCCCATGCTGGGTGGCTTCGGTGAAACTGGCCGAAGAAGACGTTTGGGCGCTGGCAATCACGTACTGGAATATGGCCACCGACGAGCTCAAGGCCTGGAGCGAAGCGGACAACGGGAGCATCGGACATGGCGGTGAATGGGAGACAAGCCTGCAGCTCTACCTCCGGCCGCATCTCGTCGACGAGTCCTTGCGCGTCAAGGACGCATGGCGTCAGAAGTTCAGCCCGGAGGTGCAGCGATACGCTCAGTTCCCGGAGAGGCGCCGCGAGATGGCGAATGGCGTGATGGGCGATCCGTTCGTAGCCAGTGCGGAAAAGGGCGAGAAATTGTTCAACGTACTGAAGGACCGGCTGGTCGCTCTGTGCCGGGAGTATCACGACGAAGAGCCGCCGAAGTATCGAGAATTCGGATCACACTGCCCCTAGGCGTGGTCGAAATCTGGCTGCCCGTTGAGCGCATGCCGTGCTGGTGCTCCTAAGGAGGCTCAGGAGGAAACTGACGATGCTGCAACGACACCTCGCTGTCGCTCTCGCAATGCTCGCCATGCTTGTGCTTCCCGGGCACACTGGTGCGCGAACGAGCGCCACGCCGGAAGTGGTCGATGGACCGCTGATCCTCATCCTGGTCGAGCACGCGACAAGCGTTACCACTATCGATGGCGGCGAACCTGGCCCGTCGGCCGGGGACATGATCGTCTGGGGTCCGAATGCGCTGTTCGACGCGGCTGACGAGACCGACACCGGTGCAACCACACAGGGAGCGTGTATCACGCTGGATGGGTCCGGCCAGTGCATACTGATCGAAACGATCCACTTCCCGGATGGAAGCACGATCGAGCTGCAGGGAATTCAGGCCGCTGGTTCGGACGACTCGACGCGAACGATCGTCGGAGGATCAGGGATCTATCGCGGTGCCACTGGGAACGTCACGGTTGAACCGACGGACACGTTAACCGTTTGGGTCAAGACTTTTGAAATCTGGATGTGACGATCGATGCCTGAGCATTCACACAATTCGAACAAAAAACGCCGGCCATCGATTGGCGACGTTATTGCCAATTGGCACGACTATCCCGCGCCTTTCACCGTGAAAGCGAAAATGGCGACCCGCAACTTGTGGCGGCGAGTCGTTCTCCGGCAATCCTGTTGCGGAAATCACGACCAGCCTGGTTGCTGACGACGCTCGTAGCCGGCCGGTTCGGTCGGAGTTTCCAACGGTCGCAGCATATGATCATTCAAGGATTTGCTCAGGGAGTCTTACGTGCCCGAGAAACTTGGCATTTCGAGCCGCCACCCCGAATCGTATGTCGTTCCGCGGGCGATCGAACGGCCCGACCTTTCAGGAACGCTCGATGAGCGAATCTGGGGTCATGCGCCCTGGACTCGGGAGTTCCGTGACATCGAAGGTGAGATTCGCCCGTCGCCGCGATTTCGCACCCGGGCAAAGATGCTCTGGGATGACGACTATTTCTACGTTGGTGCAGAGCTCGAGGAGCCGCACATCTGCGGATGGATCACGTATCACGACGCGGTGATGTACCACGACAACGATTTCGAAGTGTTTGTCGATCCCGCGGGCAGGGGGCACCATTACGGAGAGATCGAGGTCAACGCGGTCAATGCCACCTGGGATTTGATGTTGACCCATCCCTATCGAGCCGGGGGCCAGGCCATTTCCGGCTGGGAAATGCATGGGGTGCGAACGGCCGTTCATCTGAATGGCAGTCTGAACGATCCGGCTGACATCGATGG
>JBFWRO010000379.1:0-3881 GCA_050248865.1 Thermomicrobiales bacterium
CGGTTGGAAGCGGTACGAAGTGCTTCACAGTGAGCGAGCGTTCGAGAATCGTCGACGGGACAGTGGAATCATCAGAAAGGCGATTTTAGGGAGCCGTCAGCTTTCCAGCAGCTCGATGAGCCGGTCTTCGATCTCGCGATCGATATAGTGTCGCTGCAACGCATATTTCGAAAAAATCCTGTCGTCATCGAGGTAGACGTCGAAGATCTCGTTCGAACCAGGGACGATCTGCACCCCGCCTGGCAGAAACTCGAAGAACTCCTCGAGGATATTGTCCGCCAGCTTGATCGCTCGCCGCGTGTACCCGCAGTCCGCGCAGTAGACAATCGTGATCCTTTTTCCGTCGGGAGCCTTCATGCCAGTATGTCCCTCGCGTGTTTCCCGCTGCTCCATGCCCGTCGTGGCACGGAGACCGTACTCCGCCCGCCAACCGATCTGCAAACGGTGGGCATCATGGTCGACCTTCCCTCGCCGCATGTCACACCCATTTCGTCATCCTGTTGGTGGATCAAAACCACTTCGTCACTCACGATCTACAGCCTCTCCGCTTCCGATTCCCGGCTAGGCTCACATACTCCGAGGGCCTGCATTTGACGACTGACGGCCGCGAGGGAGCCCTGACCCTACCGCTTCCTATCGTTACGGTCACACCGTATACATTTCGAAGTTACGGTGCTACAATAACATTCCCGCTGGCGTGAGCGGGACGGGAACCTCGCTTCGGCGTCGAAGGCCTTTCCTCGACGCATCTCGGGTCGCTCACGCTTCGGGTTTCCTCCTCATTCGTCCGCGGGACCTTCCTCTCTCCGAAAACCTCATCAAATCATCATCAATTGCTCATCTCCCGGAGCCTGGAGAGACGTACCGTGTTCTTTGTTCGGGATCACGAACAGGCAACCAGCAGCTGATCATCAGGAGGATGACGATGAATGTGCAAAAAGACCACTTGAGCGAAGCCGGCCATCCAGACAGACAGTGTCTTCGGGCAGGAGGAAGCCGAGCGATGGACAACATGAAGGATCGCCCGGCTTTTGATGCCAACGGCAATCGCACCTGGCCGGTTCCACAATCGGCGCATCGCGCCGATGCCGGGCCACGCTGGGTGATGTCATCGATGCATTGCGCTCTGAGCTAGCGAGGAATCGACGTGAAAAGGAGTAAGGGAATGAAAGTACTGATTGTGCAATTTACGCTTCAGGGTATGGATGCTGATACGTATATCACTCTGACCGGACAGGTCGCTCCGGAGATTGCTGCAGCGCCCGGATTGATCACGAAATTGTGGCTCGACGGAAACGACGGTGAGAAATTTGGCGGGGTCTACCTTTTCGAGAATCAGGCAGCCATAGACGCCTACCTCGCATCTGAGCCAGTCAGGGAATTCTTCGAGTCTGGAGTGTGCGGTGATCTCTCCATCTCGACCTTCGATCTGCTCGAGGAGGCTTCGCTCGTGACCTCCGGGCCGCTGCTCTCGGTGCTGACAGAAGCTGTTGCCGCCTGAAACCAGCCTATTACCCGAGTGAGTCGCAGCTGCGCGCAGTCCGCGGCTCATTCGGACCCGCCATCAACGCGCGACGAATCGATAGCCCGCACCTCTGACCGTTTCCAGTCTCCAGGATTCGGCGCCAAGTTTTTTGCGTATTCCTCTCACAACAACGTCGACGACATTGCTGCCTCCGTCGTACGTCGTCTCCCAGGCTCCCTCGAGCAGATCGACGCGCGTCACGATGTGTCCCGCACGATCCACCAGATGGCCGAGAACGGCAAACTCGAGTTTCGTCAACGGCACGCGCTGACCGTCCACGACGACGGATCGGCTTCCTTCGTCAAGACGAACACCGTTCTCGATGCCCAGCTCCGAAGCGACCAGATCCGCGAGCCAGCCGTCCACCGATCCCGGACCGAAATCGAGCATGCTGGTGTGATACGGAACACCGTCGATCAGACGGGTCTCTTCCGGAAGCGACACGAAGCCGAGATGGGTCAGCGCCTGCTCGTGGTCAGAAAAGTCACGCTGACAAATGTACATTCGACGAAGTCGCGGCCGGGCCTCCATATACAACCGCTTGGCGTCGAGCCAAATCGCTGCCTGGGCGGGAGACGGCCCTTCGCCCGATTCGCGAGTAAGCCAGGTTCGGCCAAAGATCGATCGCTGTCCAGGAAGCAAGGGGTCTCGCTCGAGATGATGCAACCAGGCGCGAAGCACTGGATCTGCTTTGCCAGCAGGGCAGGGAGCCTGTGTCGCGTCGATTGCCATGGTATACCCGGCAATCGATCCATCCGCGTCCCAAACCGTGCCAAACCCGTCCCGGAAAGCCTCCCACAGGCGTTGAAGCAGTTCCTCCCCCTCGGGACCTTCGTGCACCTGGCAAATAGCGAGGATCTCCGGCCAGTCGGTCTCTCGTGATGGTGCTACCTGACAGGAGCTCACCCCGGTGGGGAAAAATCCATCCCGCACCGATGGGTTCTGCAGCATGAAGAGCAGATCGGCGGTCGTGCTCCAAAGGTCATTTGACCGATCATGCCGTTCCCGCAGATGCCGCCACGCGAGTCGCCGGAGCTGCACATAGCGCTCAGAATCGGTCTGCAATAGTCGGCCGGCAAGTGCTCCCTGCACGACCTCGTCGAGCGCCAGTCCGTCGGCACGGGCGTGCACGACCGGAAGGTTTTCGAGGCGGCGAAACACCTCCTCTCCGTCAGCGTCCGGCATCAATGCCTGGATCAGCGGTCGATCGACACGACGCACGACCGACGCGGCTTCAACAGCCTGCCGGGTTTCATGGTCAGGGATGTCGTCCAGATAGAGAAGCGCGAGTCTGTTGATCGTCGCGGGGAGCGCTTCCCGGCGTGACCGTTGCTCGTCTGCGGTTGCCGGGGTCCCCTCGAGCGCCAGCTGGAGCGCGAGAGGGTGCCCTCGGGCGACCCGGTTGATGCGGCGAGCCGTTTCCGGTTCGACTCCGCGGAGCGCCAGCAACGTCAGAGCGTCAGGCTCCGATAACGGACCGAGTTCGATCCGTCGGTAGAGTCCGTGCCAACCCCCAGCGCCCAGCCAGCCGGCGCCCGGCTGAAAACGATTGCCGAACATCACCCGGCATGAACCTGGCAGCAGGGGGAGAAATTCGGTTCGCAGCCAGGCATCGAGAAGTTGAAACGATTCGTAGGCGTCGAAGATAAGCAGGGTTCTGGAATTGCCATCAGCCAGGGAGGTGGCGACCTCCGCTGAGGACCCCTCTGTCAGCTTCCGATTTTGCGACAGAAACGCCAGAAGTGAGTCCTCGGTCGGCTCGATCATTCGGCAATCGACCCATATCGCGTTCACCCCCGATGCGCGCATGCGATCCGCGAATTCGGCCAGCAGGCGCGACTTTCCAATACCCACGACCCCCTCCACGAACCAGATGGGAGGCTGATCTTGGCCGAAGATTCGCGAGAGCAGCTCGAGTTCCCGCTCCCTGCCGGCAAATGTCCTGCGAGCGTTGCCCTCGATGAGATCGGCGAGTCGTTTGCCCATAGGATTCTCTGGTGATGTCCCGCACGAGCGTGCCAGTCAGATCAGAGTATCGGCTAAGTATTATGAGAATTGGTCGCAACCGCTCATATCTTCCGTCCGACCGTGCATAGGCTATGAGTGACCGTGATGTATCTTGCCGCAGTAGAATGCGAGCGGGACCCAATTTTCGTTACAGGCAATAGCAGCTCGTGCGGGATGTTGCAGATGTGATCATCAGGAGAGACCTCACGGGTCATTCCCTACGCGGTGTCGTCCAGCGGCCACACGTCTGGATGCTGATCGAATTGATCGTGATCGCGATTTGGGCAACCATTGTTGGCTCAGCAATGCTCGACTTCAATGAAGACGTGGTGCCCGCCGCATTTGACTA